>CAZYQJ010000677.1:0-3263 GCA_964649925.1 uncultured Litorilinea sp. | reverse complement strand
CCACCGGCGATATAGCCTTGGGTCAAGCAGCGGGCCAGGCCATGCTGGGTGCATCCACCCGCCGATTCGCCGCCGCAGTAGAGGCCAGGGATGACCTGACCGTACATGTCCATCACCTGACACTGCATGTTAATGCGTAGACCGGCGTAGGTGTCGTGGATGCAGGGGGTGGACCAGGCCGCGTAGAAGGGCGGGGTCTCGATCTTGTACTGGGGCGTGGGCTTTTCGAAGTCCACATCCGCGCCCAGTTCGACCATCAGGTTGTAGCGTTCGACCGTGGCGACCAGGTTCTCGCCAGGCATCTCGACCTTCTGGTACGGGTTCTCTGTCAGCTTCGCCGCCAGTTCTTCCAGTGTATCGGCGGAGAAGAAATAGAGCGGGTCGGTGTTGGGCGGTTCGACGTCCCAACCTTCGCGTTCGACCGCGGCGGCGTCAAAGATGGCCCAGATCGGCCCGGCGGCATAGTCGGGCGGGGTCGAGCCTTCGTTGATCGCCAGCGCGGCATCGACGTAGTTTTGCGGGTTGTACTTGATCTTGCGAGCGTTGCGCCAGTCGCCCGGTACATACGGGTCGAGGAACCCTTCGTGCGTGCCGTTCGGGTAGCCTGCCTCGAACTCGTTGTAGAAGCGCTTGCCCACCTGGTTGACGCAGATCACATTCTGCCAGTCCCGAATGCGCAGGCCGGTCGCACGCGCCAGCGGGAAGATCGGGCTGTCAGGCGTCCATGCCACATAGAGATATTGCGCGCCGATCATGTTGCGCTTGCGGATATAGCCGTTGCGCTCATGCGCCTGGTTTGCGGTCCCCCAGAGCGATGCGCCAATCGCCAACGCCGCCAGTTCGCCGCTGCCATCCTGCGGAGAATACGGCTCGCCGCCCAGGATATACTCTTCCGTCACCCGCGGGTCAAAGATGCGGCGGAATTCGACATTGCCTGTACTCCCGCCTGTGCCGATGATGACGGCTTTATTGGCTTTGACGGTGACCGTCTCGGCGGTCATCTCGATGTTGCCGTCGGTGCGGAACCCTTGCAGCGGGGTGTCCGTGCCCGGCAAGATTGTGGGCGTGTAGCTGGCCTGGATGCCGACGACGCGGCCTGCATTGGGCGACTCGCGATAGATGACATCCATGTGATAGTTCATCAAGAAGCGGACGCCCTTTTCGCGTGCGCTTGCCTCCAGTGGGCGCATCAGGCTGGTGCCGCCTGCGCCCGCGGGGCTTTCCAAGCTCTGCCCGTGGCCCCAGATGGTGTGATGCTCACGCGGGGCGGATAGGCCGGTAGCGTGCGCGCCGTTGTTGTCCGGCGGCTGGTCGACAAATTCGACGCCATTCTCGACCAGAAATTCATAGGTCGGCGCGGCGTTGTCGGCCAATGCACGTTGGATGCCGCGGTCGTTGTAGCGATAATCCGGCATGCCGTTGGTTTCGACGACGGACCAATCGGTCAGGTCGCGGAAGTACAGGTCCGGCGAGTCTTCGATCTCATACTTTTTCTGGAGGCTGGTCCCGCCGCCGAGCGGCACATTGCCGCCGCTGATGATGGCATGACCGCCAATGTCGTAGTTGGTTTCGACGACAATGACCGAGGCCCCGGCATCGGCTGCCCGAATGGCTGCTGGCAGGCCCACAGCCCCTGAACCAATTACGACGACATCGGCTTCCAGATCCCATTGCTCAGGGATTCCACTATTCGTCTGTGCCAACGCTTTTTCTGCAAAGGCTGGCATCATGCTGGCACCGGCAACGGCGGCTGCGCCTATCCCGGCCCCTCGAACAAAGTCACGGCGGCTGATCTTCGGTTGATTGTTTTCGCTGGTATTCACAAAGCACCCTTGCTTTGAATGGTAGTTGGTATGTCGATGTATGTATGCGTAACGGTTCTGGTACGCGATCCTGCGCATAGGATCGGGCTTGAAGATGTCATAATGTGACGTACCAGTCCGCCGAGAGCGAAGTTGGTCCTCCGGCTCAAGATAGCTTGCGTATCTCAAATACATGTGAATAATATCACAAGGTATTCGAGACTCCAATTCGACTTAAAACGCTTTTAACTGGTCTGCGTGAGGGCCATGTTGGGTTTGACGCGTTGAGAAAAGCCTGGGGACAGAGTATAATGCGCTTGGGGCTGTCCCCGCTGCAACACCACACCTGCTTTGGACATCCCTGGCATGATACGGAGAAAGCCGGATGGCAACAGAAAGCGCAACTCACCAGCGGTTGCAGGAGATCATCACCCAACAAGGGTGTCCTATCTGCGGGTTGGCCCAAGAAGCCGCCTATGGGTATTTGGATACCTTGTTGTGGGAGTCCACGACCGACCTGAATATGCACGCCATCTTGACGGCATCACTTGGGTTCTGCGGTCGCCACAGCCGCCAACTGCTGACGTATGGCGGGCAGCGGCTGGGCGCGGCGGTGGTCGAGCGAACGTCCCTGCTGGCGGCAATCGGGCGTCTGCCCGATCTGGCGGTCATTGCCGACCCGCCTTCCCCCTGGTATCGTCTGAGGCAGTCGCGACCCAAGCCGCAGGTTCAGGCGGCGCAGGTGGGGCTGATCGACAGCGTCCAGCCCTGCCCGGCCTGTGTGCGTGAAGCCGCCGAAGAGGCGCGCGGGATCACGGTGCTGCTGGCGCATCTGGACGAGTTTTCCGGCCCGCTGCTTGGCGCCGGTGGGCTGTGCCTGCCGCACTTCGTCCAGACCACGCGTGCCGCCTCCGCCCCAAAACGCGCTGCGCTGCTGGAGATTGAGCAGCGGGCGTGGGCTGACCTGGCCGAACTGCTGGAGGAATTTATCCGCAAGCACATGGCCCATCACCACGACGACCCGATCAGCGATCCGGCACGCTTTTCCGTCGAGCGCACCATCGCCGCGCTAACCGGCGAGTACCCGGTCCGCCAGTTCTGACCCGCCCCCAATATGTAAATATCCCTGGATCTGCTCCCCATCCGCCCCACGACGGGCGGCAATCACCCAAGGAACTCTAGATGACCGCACGCCATCTCTATGACCTGCCGTCCCATGCCGCAAGCCTGACCGAAGCATCGCTGGCCTGGAGTGACCAGTTTTGGGAGCCACAGGCCGCGCTGCTGGCTATGGAGCCGGTCGCAGGCGACCCCAACTTTCATCACAGCGTCCGCAATTCGATCTGGTATGCGCTGGGGCTGATGCTGCGCGACCAGGGGGACGACCGCGCCCACGCTATCGCCATCACTCATGCCGTTTTGGATAACCAATATGATGCGCCGGGCACGGTCTATCATGGC
>CAZYQJ010000676.1:0-3266 GCA_964649925.1 uncultured Litorilinea sp. | reverse complement strand
AGCGCCACGCTGCTACAAATCACCGATGGGGCCGAGTTCACCATCGATCTGGATGCCCCATCTGCTGTGGAGCCTGGCACACCGGCCACCTACACAATCACCATAACCAATACATCTTCCGTCGAAGACAGTTATGTCATCTCCGCAGAGGCAGCGTCATGGACTTTCAACCTGCCCGACGACCCCATCGGGCCGCTGATGCCCGGAGAGGCAGCCCAGGTCTCGTTCACAGCCTTCGCGCCGCCCGGACAGCCGGAACAGGTACGCATCGTCGTCACCTCCACCGCGCTCTCTGGCCACTGCCTCGACATCTACCTCGACGGCGCTCCGTCCCGGCGCTACCACTTCCCCTTCCTTCCGGCCCAGGGCGAAACCCCTTGACGCCTGGGGTAGCCTACTGGCTCAGCCGCGCCGCCAACAGCCGGTCATCGCGCACCCGCCGCGGCTGGATCACGCGGCGCTGCGCCAATGCAGAGCGCAGCCCCAACAGCCCGGCCACCTGCCCGCGCAGCCGTGCGCGTGCCGCCTCACCACGCCAGTTCCGCAGCGCATCCCAGGCAATCTGCATCTGGCGCAGCACAATCACCGGCAAGTTACGGACCAACAACCCGCGCGGCATATTCTTGACGATCAGCCAGATCGTGTTGCGGCCCACATAGTAGCTGGCGAGCGTGCCGCCGCTGGTCGCGCCCAGGTGGTGATAGACGCGCGCCTGCGGCACAAAGCGCGTCTCCCAGCCCAACAACTGGGCGCGGAACGCGAAATCAGCATCCTCCAGATACATCCAAAACGACTCGTCAAACCCGCCCAGTGCCTGCCACACCTCGCGGCGATAGGCTGACGCGCCGCCACACCCCCCAAAGACGCTCAGGTCTGCATCATACTGGCCCATATCGCGCTGCCATACGCCCCGGTTGCGCGGCACACCGTCTACGCCCATCTCGTCGCCCGCCGAATGCAGTACATCGCGCTGATCAAAGAGCAGCAACTTGCATGCAAAGATCGCTGCCTCCGGGTGGGCGCAGACCGCCTGGGCCAACGCCTCTGTCCAGTCTGGTTCCGGTTCGGTGTCGCTGTTGAGAAAGACCAGCACACGCCCGCGCGCCGCACCTGCCCCCGTGTTACACGAAGCCACAAACCCGCGATTGCGCCGGTTGACGATCACGCGCACCGCGGGATAGTTCGCCTCCAGCCAGGCCACCGAATCATCGCTGCTGGCATCGTCCACCACAATGGTCTCGAAGTCGCTAAAGCGTTGGTGCGCCAGGGCTTCCATCACCGCGGGCAGATAGCGGCGGCCATTGTAGTTGGGGATGATCACCGAGAAGAACGGGGGCGCGCTGGTCTGCAGCGGCGGAAAGTCGCGCTTGCTGTGCGGCTGGAAATCATCCGGTGCAGCGCGAAAGCTTTCCAGGTTGAGCGCGATCTGATGGCGCATCACTACGCGGTCGGCCGCGCGCAGCCCGCCATAGGTCTCGTCGGCAACAACCGGATTGGCGTGCCTGCTCCCAGAGGTGCGCTTTGCGTTCTTGGGGGCGCGGCCCTCAGCGGCCTTCCTAGGTTCAGATTCACCGCGCGAGCGGCGCTTGCGTGTAGGCTTCTTCTCTTCAGCCATAACCCCTTCTTTGCTCATCTCCACATCGGGCGGCGTACAAAACGCGCCGCTCCGTGCGATCTCCGTTGCTCAGGCAGTAGGCAGGGCAAAACGCCCAACTTCCGCCTGCACGTACTCGCGCAACGCCTCCTGCCACGGGCGCAGGACGATGCCCAAGCGCGCCGCAGCCTGATTCACCAGCACCGCATGGCGCGGCGGCGGCGCGGGCCGCGGCCACTCCTCGGATCGGATCGGCGTCAGCGGCACATGGGCGCGCCCAGTTGCCGCCAGCGTTGCCTGGGCCAGTTCAAAGCGACTCGCCTGCCCCTCATTCACCAAGTGATAGATACCGTATCGGTCAGTCTGCACCAGGGCCACAAGCGCCGCCGCCACATCGGGCGCGTAGGTGGGGTTGCCCACCTCATCGGCCACCACGCGCAGCGCGCCGTGCCGGTCCGCCGCGGCCACCATCTTGGCCGGAAAGTTGTTCCCCCCAGGGCCAAACAGCCACGCCACCCGCACCACATACAAGCGGCGCAAGCACCGCGCCGCCGCGGCCTCGCCCGCCGCTTTGCTGCGCGCATAGACACTCACTGGCTGCGGCTGGTCATACTCATAGTAGACCTGTCCTGGTCGCCCGCCAAAGACTTCATTGGTGCTCACCTGGACCAGTACGGCATCACAGGCGGCGCAGCCTTCGGCCAGCGTCAATGGGCCGAGCGCGTTGGCGGCATAGGCGGCATCCGGGTTGCTCTCAGCCCCATCTACATCCGTCCACGCCGCAGCGTTGATCACCACATCCGGCCTGAGTGCAGCCACATCCCGCGCTGACTCCGGGTCTGTAATGTCCAGGTCACCATGCCCGAACGGCAGCACCTGCCAATCGGTCAACGCCTGAACGGCCTGCTGCACAGCCCGGCCTAGTTGTCCCTGTGCGCCGGTGATCAAAACCCGCATGCACCACTCCTTGCGATCATTCAGATCGGCCGTTGTGTTTCCGGCTTAATTCGATGCACTGCGCCGGGTCATCTAGGATGGGCGAGATCAGCGGGACAAAACGCACTGGCCCCAAGGCCCGTCGCAGCAGCCGTCCTTCCTCGCGGACGATCAGCCAGAGTTCCTGGCTGTCCGGCGCGCCGCCGATCGGGATGACCATCCTGCCGCCCAGGCGCAGTTGTTCATAGAGCGGGCGCGGCAGGGCACGGGCCGCAGCCGTCACCGTGATGGCGTCATAGGGTGCGCCTTCCGGCCAACCGGCGGCCCCATCCCCCACCATCAAGTGCGGCGCATAGCCTAACCCGTGCAGCACCGCGGCGGCACGCTGGGCCAGCACCGCGAACCGCTCCACTGACCAAACGGTCTCCCCCTGGCGACGCCCGGCGAGCGCCGTCAACTCACACAAAATGGCCGTTTGAAAGCCGGATCCTGTGCCGATCTCCAGCACGCGCTCACCGGGTCGAAGTTCCAGCGCCTGCGTCATCAACGCCACCACAAAGGGCTGGCTGATCGTCTGCCCTTCGCCAATGGGCAAAGGGGCATCTCGGTCGGCCCAGCGGCGCAGGGGCGCATCCACAAATGCGCTGCGCGGTACACGCGCAAAAGCGGCGCGCACCCGTACATCGTGGATCTCCGGCCATTCATCCGCCCATGGGAAGGGCGGCACACGACGCTG
>CAZYQJ010000675.1:0-3277 GCA_964649925.1 uncultured Litorilinea sp. | reverse complement strand
GATGTGGGTCAGTTCGTGTGGGTGGTGCCGGCGGTGTTTGCCAGTGCGGTGTCGACTGCTTCCTGTGGTGTGGTGACCGGGACGGGGCCGGGGATCGGGTTGCCGTTGGCGTCGATGATCTGCCAGCCGCCGAGCGTGACCACGGGGATGGTGCCGCGGCGCATGGCCAGGGCGATCTCTGACAGCGTTCCCCAGGAGCCGCCGATGGCGATGACGGCCAGGGGCCGCCTGCTGGGGTCGTCGGTTGTCATCGCGGCGGCTCCAGCTTGGCGCGCAGCAGGGCGGGCAGCAGGGCGTAGAACTCGGTCGCCTTGACCACGTCGTCGAGCAGCACGCTGTCGCGCACGGTGTGGGCCGTCTCCTCCTCGCCGGGGCCAAAGCCGATAGAGGGAATGCCCGCCTTGCCTGCCCAATAGATGCCGTTGGTGCTGAAGTTCCATTTGCCTGCCGGGTGGTCGGGCAGCCCGATGCGCTGCGCCGTTTCCAGCCCGGCCTGCACCAGCGGGTGGTCAGGGTCGATCGCCCAGGCCGGGAAGTACTTGTCCACCGGAAAGACAAAGCCGGTGTAGCTCGGCTCGTCATAGCGCAGCATCTCGACCTGGATTTCGCCGTTGCTGCGGTAGGGTTCGGGGATGAGGTCGCGCACCTGCTGGATGACCTGATCCACGGTTTCGCCAAAGGTGACGCGGCGGTCGATGTAGACGATGGCCTGGTTGGGCACGGCATTGATTGAAGGCGTCTCCACGGTCATATCGGTGACGGTGATCTTGCCGTGGCCCAGGAAGGGATCGTCGCCCAGCTGCGGCTCCAGCTGGCTGATGGCTTCGATCACGGGCAGCACCTTATAGATGGCGTTGTCGCCCAGGTGATTGCTGGCGGCGTGGGCGCTGCGCCCCTTGGCGACGATCCGCATCTCGACGCGCCCCTTATGGCCGCGGTAGACCTGCATCTTGGTCGGCTCGCCGATCACCACAAAATCCGGGCGGATGCCCTCATGCTCGACCAGCGCATGGGGCGCGATGCCGTCGCACCACTCTTCCATGTTGCCGAAATAGTAGGCCGTCCAGCCCTCCAGCAGCCCCAGCCGTTGGGCGATGGCGAGACCGTAGATCATACCGGGGGTGCTGCCCTTCTCGTCGCAAGCGCCGCGCGCATAGAAGCGGCCATCCTCAACCTTGCCCTGGAAGGGGTCCCACTGCCATTCGTCGGGGTCGCCGATGCCCACGGTGTCGATGTGGCTGTCGTAGAGCAGGATGCGCGGCCCGTCGCCGATGCGCCCCAGCGTGTTGCCCATGCTGTCGAAGCGGATGTCGCTGAAGCCGAGTTGGCGCATTTCAGCCTGGGCGCGCTCGCCCACGGGACCGATCTGCGAATCCATCGACGGGATGGCAACCAGTTCACGCAAAAAGGTGAGGATGGCGTCGCGCTGCTGCGCAACCTCCTGCTGAATGGCGGTGATGTCGAGGGTGGGCATGGTGTCTGTCCTAGCCGGTGCGGTGTGGATCGCCTGGCGTGCTGCCAGGGAATGGGATCAAATCAGAGAACGACTAGAGGCATTATAGGGGGCTGTGCCGCGGCGTGTCAACGGCAGGGACGGGCTACCGGTAGAACACTTCGCTGCTCCTTTGTTCATCCGGGTTTCTCCCGTTATACCTGCGGCCAGGGCAGCCCGGCCTGCATGGCCGCGGCGTATTCCGCCAGCCGGTCGTCGTCGTGCGTGCGCATCTGCGCCAGGAAGGGGAAATCCTCCGGCGTCACTGGGAGCTTGGCTAAGGGGGTCACCGGCTCAAAACTGGCTAGTTGGGCGATATGGACACGCCAGGGGCCAAATGACTGCGGCGGCTGGCGCACAAACCCCGCGCTCGGCAGCAGGTATACCATGCCGCCGTGATAGGGCTGGCGGCCCACCGCCTTGCGGCTAATCGAAAAGAGGTAGCGCGGCCCGCTCAACTGCCCATCGGGTGATTCCAGATAGACGCAGGCATTGATGATGCTGGGCGACTTGGCACGATCCACGATGGCGAAGTAGATCGGCCACACCCCATCCGCAGCGGCATAGACGGCGTTTTGCGCGCCGAATGCCTCCAGGTCGGATGGCTGGCGCGGCTCGAAGAGGGGGATCGCCGGGTTGTCGGATCCATGCAGCGCCAGGCCATGCTCCTGCGCGACATAGCAGAGGAACTGCCATTTGGGGATGGGCAGCGCATAGTCTATCGCCGCCTGCGGCCCGTGGGCAATGGCCTGGGCCAGCAGCGCATCACAGGCCCGCCGCGCATCGTCCTCCAGCGGCAGCGGCGGCAGCGTCAACCAGTAGTCGGGGAGAGAAAGAGGTGGCGTGTTCATGGGGCAGTTGTCAGTAGCCAGTCGTCAGTTCAGAAAGGGAGATAGGCAGGTAGGCAGTAGGCAGATAGGGGACAGAGAACTGCAGCCCCATCCTGTGAACAGAAGCGAGGGAGGTTCACTCTGCTTCTGCCCCCTACTCCCTATCTCACTACTCCCTATTCCCTACTCAACCCGGCGGATGCGTGCGCCCAGGCTGCGCAGCTTCTCGTCGATGCGCTGGTAGCCGCGGTCGATCTGCTGCACGTTGCCGATGGTCGTGATGCCGTCCGCCACGAGTGCGGCCAGGATCAACGCCATCCCGGCGCGGATGTCGGGGCTGCTCACCGGCTGGCCCACCAGACGGCTGGGGCCGACGACCACGGCGCGGTGGGGGTCACAGAGGATGATCTGCGCGCCCATCGTGATCAGCCTGTCCACAAAGTAGAGGCGGCTTTCGTACATCTTTTCGTGGATGATGACCGTGCCGTGCGCCTGGGTGGCGGCCACCAGTGCGATGCTCATCAGGTCGGGCGGGAAGGCAGGCCAGGGGGCATCGTCGATCTTGGGCACAGCGCCGCCAAAGTCAGGGCGCACGCGCAGTTCTTGTTTGGATTCTATCACCAGCGTATGCGCCAGTTCGGGCGGAGCCGTGGGGTTGTGCTCCAGGTGCATGCGCACGCCCAGCCGGTCGGCAAAGACCATGTTCATCATGCGCAGATGCTCTGGAACCACGCCTTCGATGCGCAGTTCGCCGGGGGTGATCGCGCCCAGGCCGATAAAGCTGCCCACCTCCACGAAGTCGGGGCTGACGTGAATCTCGCCGCCGCCCAGCCGTTCCTGCCCGTGGATGACCAGGGTGTTACTGCCGATACCCTCGATGGGGCAGCCCATGGCGACGAGCAAGCGGCAGACATCCTGCACATGGGGTTCGCTGGCGGCGTTGCGCAGGATCGTG
>CAZYQJ010000674.1:0-3281 GCA_964649925.1 uncultured Litorilinea sp. | reverse complement strand
GTGTTGTTCAGCCCAGCGGGTGTACATCCGCAGCAGCATCTGGGCCCAGTCCTGCGCTTCGGTGCCGCCTGCGCCCGCGTGAATGCTGATGATGGCCGCGCCAGCGTCATGCGGGCCGCTCAGGGCCAGTGAAAACTCCCGTTCCTCATACTCTTGCGTGAGGTTTTGTGCCTCTTCTTCCAACTCTGTCAAGAGGCCGGGGTCATCTTCGGCTATGTGGTAGAGGTCGAGCGCATCCACGGCGCGGCGATGGAGCGACTCCCACGGGTCCACCTGTTCGCGCAGCGTGCTTAGCTCCTGCATCTTCTTTTGGGCGGTTTGCTGGTCGCTCCAGAAGTCGGCAGAGCCGGTTTCAGCTTCTAGTTCGGCGATACGTTGGGATTTGCCTGGGACGTCAAAGCCGCCTCCGAATCAGGCTGATCTGGTCTACCAATTTAGTCAGTGTCTGTTCCAACTCACTCATGTGTCTCTCCTTATCAGTCGCCTAAGAGACCTTCGACGAAGGCCACGGGATCGAATAGGGCGAAGTCATCGATCTTTTCGCCGGTGCCGACAAAGCGCACGGGCACGTCCAGTTCCTGTTTGATGTTGAGCACGACGCCGCCCTTGCTGGTTCCATCCAACTTGGTCAGGACAATGCCGGTGACCCCCGCGCTTTCTTTGAAGTGCTTGGCCTGTGAGATGGCGTTTTGGCCGGTGGATGCGTCTAGCACTAGCAACACCTCATGCGGGGCACGATGCACTTGTTTGGCGGCAACGCGGGTGATCTTCTCCAACTCCTTCATCAAGTTGAACTTGGTCTGGAGCCGTCCCGCAGTATCGACGATTAACAGGTCGGCCTGGCGGCTTTCCTGGCTGGCGCGGATGGCGTCAAAGACCACTGCGCCAGGGTCTGCGCCTGGTGCATGCGCCAGCACTTCTACCCCGGCGCGCTCGCCCCACACCTTGAGTTGATCGATGGCAGCGGCGCGGAAGGTATCGGCGGCAGCAATGAGCACGCGGCGTCCTCGTTCGCGATAGTAGTGCGCCATTTTGCCGATGGTCGTCGTCTTGCCGGAACCGTTTACGCCGACGACCATGACCACCGTGAGGATGCGCGGTTCGTCGATGTGCAGCGGGGTGTCGGCAGCGAGCAAACGCACCATCTCTTGTTTGAGGACGAGATAGGCGTCTTTGGTCGCTTTGATATTCTCATGCTGGATGCGCTGGCGCGTTTTGTCCACCAGTTCCAGCGCGACATTCATACCCACGTCACCTGCGATCAGCAACTCCTCGAGTTCATCCCACAGGTCGTCGGTGATCTCGTTTTCCTGGAAGAGAGTGCTGATTTTGCCCAGGAAACCGGCGCGCGTTTTTTGCAGGCTCTCCTCGACTTTGAGGTCGTCCGTAGTTTTGGTTTCTTGTATGCCAAACAGTCTGCGTAGCAAGGCTCTACTCCTGCGAATCCAGCGGCGTCTTGTTCGGTGGGCAAGCGCCGCGCTTCACACGCAATGGCTAGGGACGCAAACCTGCCGCATCCGTAGCCATTCATTTTATCATGTTGGGGCAAGTGAATCCAATCATCTGAGCCGTCGACCGCTATTCGGGATGGTGCTTTGACAACCAAAGCGAGTTGCGAGAAACTAGGGATGCTTATCTGGCTGTAACACGGAAAGGATCGCTGCTTGATAGCCTTCTGTCCCACGAGCAGGTTCCGCGCACCGGCTGAATTAAGCCCGCTGCGCTGCCCCGAAACATCGGACCCTCTGGAGTATACGGAGATTCCCCCCTTCGACCCGGAATTGATCGACGAACGGCAGGTTGGGCTTTGGCGTTATGCGGCGATGCTGCCCGTCGTTGCGCCAGGCCAGGAACGGATCACGTTGGGCGAAGGCTGGACGCCGCTGATCGCTGATGAGTGGAACGGCCTGCCGATCTGCTGGAAGCTCGACGCGTTGATGCCGACGGGGAGCTACAAGGACCGTGGGGTCAGCGTGATGGTCAATTGGCTGGTGGGTCTGGGCGCTATCACCGTCGTGGACGATTCAAGCGGTAACGCCGGGGCAAGCCTAGCCTGTTACGCAGCGCGCGCCGATCTGCAAGCGTGCATCTATGTCCCTGCGAGCGCGCCTGCACCCAAAAAGGCGCAGGTTGCCATCTACGGTGCGGAATTGGTCGAGGTTCCCGGCCCGCGCGATGCCGCGACCAAAGCGGCAGCCGCGGCCAGCCGTATGGTGAAGTCGATCAAGTATGCTTCGCACGCCTGGCATCCAGCGTTTTTGTTGGGGCAGATGACGACGGCGTGGGAGATTTGGGAGCAGTTGGGGCGGCGTGTGCCAGATTGGTTCATTGCGCCCACCGGGCATGGCGGATCGCTTCTTGGGACATGGCGCGGGTTTCAGCATTTGCAGAACTCTGGGGTGACGGATAAATTGCCCCGACTGGTGGCTGTCCAGGCCGAACCGTATACGCCGCTGTATGAGGCATTTCACGGCCAACGGGATATGGTTGTCCCTAGCCCACGCATCGAGCAGATCAACGCCGACGGCATCGCCATCAGTATGCCTGTGCGGGCCAAGGCACTGCTGGCTGCGCTGCGGCGTTCGCAGGGTACTGCGGTGGCGGTGACCGAAGAAGAAGTAGACTGCGCCCATGAACGCCTGGCCCAACGCGGGCTGTTTGTCGAACCCACCAGCGCAGTTGTGGCGATTGCGCTGGACAAAATTCGCGAGCAGATTAAACCGGGGGAGACAGTCGTCGCTGTCTTGACCGGTCACGGACTTAAGAACCCGCCCACGATTGACTGACGGACAGACCCAGTGCGGGGACACCGGCTGCATCGGTGGGCCTAGGTATCGGAAAGCACAGTGACCGACAAACTACAGGATTTTCAACAACAGCACGGCCTGATGTTTCGCAACCCGGCGCTGCTACAAACAGCGTTTACCCACAGCAGCTCTGTCAATGAGTCAGGCGAAGCGGACATCTCGGACAATGAACGGCTGGAATTCCTCGGTGATTCGATCCTGGAATACGTGGTGAGCGAACTGTTGTATGCGCGCTTCCCCAATTTGAGCGAGGGCGAGTTGACCAGTATACGGGCGTCGCTGGTACGCCGTGAGACGCTGGCGCGCTTTGCCCGGCAGTTGCGTCTGGGCGATTACTTGCTCTTGGGGCACGGGGAGGATGAAAGCGGCGGACGCAAGCGCGCGGCGACGCTCTGCGCCACATTCGAGGCCGTGATCGGGGCTGTTTACCTGGACCAGGGGATCGATGCTGTACGCCAGTTTGTGCTGCCGCTG
>CAZYQJ010000673.1:0-3283 GCA_964649925.1 uncultured Litorilinea sp. | reverse complement strand
ATCAAATCTCGGACGTAAACACCACGCACGCGCGTGGCAGCCTGGATGCGCTTAGTCTACCACATCTTGCGAGAAAGCGCTCTACTCTCACCAAACGCGATGATGACCCTTTTGCGGCGGACATACGGATAAAGTCACCGTGCGCCGCGGGAACATTTACCACCGGTATACAGTCATTGTTTGCATGCAACTTGCCCCTGCACGCGCGTCGTCAAAAGGTCGAGTCAACAACAGAAAGGATACCTCGCACATGCGCAGGGCATTGCAGATTACGCTTGGCATTGGAACCATGCTGCTCCTATCCGCGGCCTGCGCCGCCCCTCTACCCGGCGGGACAGTCCCCGGCGGCACTGTGCCGGAAACCGCGCCCCCCACGGTGGAACCCGCAGAAGAAGCGGCGGCCCCGTCCGGCACATCCGCAGCCGAAATCTGCCCCACCCCCACCGAAGATGCCCAGGTGGTGATCAACATCGCCGCGGGCTACTGTTTTCTCGCTCCGGCAGGGTACGTGGCAACAGAGTTCCCGCCAGACCAACTGATCGTCTATGCACCCGTGGAGACCGAAGGCCACCGCGAACGGGCCTTGATCAACGTCGAGCCTGCCGACGGGCGCACGCCTGCCGATCTGGCCGATGCCCAGGAGGCTGACGTCGCGGCGAACGTGCCTGGCATGGCGATCACGCGCACGGTCACCACGTTGGGCGGCGCAGAGGCGATTGTGCTGGAAGTACTGCCCGGCCAAGACCCCAACCGCGTGGTCTATACGGCCCACGGCGACACCATCTACCGCCTGATGTTTGTCCCACTAGACCCGGCAATGGGCGAAGCGTATACCCAGATGGAGGATCTGTATGCCCTCCTGATGTCCAGCTTTACCTTTCTGGACACAACCGCCGCAGCGGAACCTGCTGGCGATGATACACCGCTGCTCAGTTGGGAGGGAGAGTCCGCGGATGGCGCATGCCTGGCGCTGACTATCCTGCCCAATGGCAGGGCGCAGGTCGGCCTCTGCGGCGATGCGCCCAAGACAGTCGAGATCAGCGCAGGGCCGGAGAGCGAATGGGGCGCTGTGCAAAACCACTTTGCCGCGATGGAGTCCGAAACGCCCACAGGCCGCATCCGTTTCCAGGGGCAGGGGGCAGCCTCCGGCCCGGCCTGGGAGCGTGCGCTCAGCACCTGGGCCTGGTTCACGGCACAAGAATTGCAATCCGGGCGCATCAGCGCCGCGGGGCGGACGGCGCTTGCCTGGCAGTTGGGCGAGTCCGCAGATCAGGCCGGTCAATGTGAGATGTTGTTGGTGATGGCCTACGGCTATACCTATGCCAACCTGACCCCCTGCGAGGGCAATGGGCAGAGCCAACCGCTGGCGCAGGGCTGGCTGGAAACCGCCGACTGGGAAACCTTTGAGGGCTGGTTGACCCACAGCGCACGCGTCGAGGATGAGGCCGGGTATCTGGATGTCCAGGGCAGCGAACCGCTGGCCGTGGGCGAACTGGACGCCTGGGCCGCGGCAGCGTTTGAACGGCTAGTGGGCAGTAGGGAGTAGGCAGATAGGGAGTAGTAGGGACAGCGCCGGGATGCGGTATGTCGATAGGTTTACCGGTGCTGCTTGCAGTATACACATTCTCCCTACGCCGCCGCATAGGTCGGGCACGTTGCCCGACCTACGGTGTGGCCGATTCTGCCTACCTGCCCACTGCCTTCTCATAGACCGCAATCGTGCGTTCGGCGGTCGCGCGCCAGGTGAAGGATCGGGCGTGTTCGAGACCGGCCCGGCGCAACTCGTCGCGCAGCGCGGGCTGGTCCGCCAGCAGGGTCAGCGCAGCGGCCCAGGCTTCGACATCACCCGGCGGCGCTTGCAGCGCGGCGCGGCCTGCCGCCTCCCGCACCCCCGGCGCGGCGCTGCACAACACCGGCGTGCCGCACGCCATTGCCTCCAACACCGGCAGCCCAAACCCCTCGAACCGGCTGGGGTAGACAAACGCTTCGGCGGCGCGATACCAGTCGGGCAGTTCCGCATCGGGCACAAAACCGGGGAAGTGAACCCGATTTTGCAGCCCCAACTCGGCCACGCGGGTAAAGATTGTCTCGTCATCCCAGCCGCGCCCGCCCGCCAACACCAGGTCAATGGGGTCGCCGCTCGCAACGCGCTGGCGGCGCGCAAACGCATCCAGCAGCAGAGGCAGATTCTTGCGTGGCTCCAGCGTGCCCACATAGAGCCAATAGCGCGGCGGGAGTCCTTTGGCCTGACGGAAGGCGGCGGCCTGGTCGACACTCGCGGGCGCAAAGCGCACATCCACGCCATTCGGGATGGTGTGCAGCCGCGCGGGGTCCACGCCAAAGAAGGTCGTCAAGTCGGCAGCGGTCTGCGGCCCCACTGCGATCACCTGGGCGGAACGGCCCACACTCCAGCGGCAGAGCGCGGCCAGATAGAGCCGCTTGAGCGGCGGGAAGTGATCGGGCAGGCGCAAAAAGCTCAGGTCATGCACCGTGACCACCCCTGGCGTCCGGGTCGCCAGCGGCAGCACGTTAACCAGGCCGTGAACCACGTCCACCCCGGCCAGCGCGCGCGGCAGCGCCGTCTGTTCCCAGAGGATGCGGGCGGGCGGGCGCTCCAGCAGCCCCGGCCCGACGCGCAGCGAGACGCCAGGCGCGGCAAAGCCGGGCGTATGCACAAAAGCGGTGAAGCGGTGATCGGTCTCGCCGCGCCGCGCCAGTTCCCCCAGGGCAGCCACCAGATGGCGGCTGTAATTGCTGACCCCGGCCCCCCGGTAGCTGGCCTCTGTGCTGATCAACTGGGCATTGAGCGCGATATGCATGGCCGCCTAGCTGCCAAGGATTTCCTGGTAGACGGCCACGGTGCTTGCCGCAATGGAGTCCATGGTGAACTCGTTGAGGACGCGCTGGCGGCCGCGCGCGGCCAGGGCACAGCGCCGCGCCGGGTCATTCAGCAGCCGCTGGAGTTGGGCACGCAACGCTTCCTCGTCCCCTTCCGGGAACAGCAGCCCGGCATTGCCGATCACATGCGAGATTTCGCCAGTTGTGCTGCCGATGACCGCGACCTCACAAGCCATCGCCTCGATCAACACGCGGCCAAACTGCTCTTTCCAGTTGGGCCGCGTGCGGCTGGGCAGCACCAATACGTCTAGCCCCTGGTAATAGGCGGGCATGTCGCTCGAACGGATCCGGGGACCGATCTGCACGCGGCCGGCAAGGCCGAGTTGGTGCGCCAGTTGCAGCAGGGCGTTTCGCTCGCTGCCTTCCCCTCCGATGTGCAGCCGCC
>CAZYQJ010000672.1:2419-3283 GCA_964649925.1 uncultured Litorilinea sp. | reverse complement strand
TGATCTTCATCTATGCCAGCGGCTATATGACCTTCCCCGGCCATCTCAACCCGGCGCTGTATCCTGTCTCCCATGCCCAGGGCAAAGACCCGCGCTACAGCCGTTTCATGGCCTATATCAGCCTGTTTGCAACCGGGATGTTGGGGCTGGTGGTCTCGAATTCGCTGATCACCTTCTTCATTTTCTGGGAGATCATGGGGCTGTGTTCGTATCTACTGATCGGGTTCTGGTATGAGAAGCCGACGGCGCGTGCGGCGGCGATCAAGGCCTTTTTGACCACGCGCGTGGGCGATACGATTATGATGGTCGGCATGTTCTTGCTCTACTTCAAGAGCACGCCGAGTACGCTGCACTTTAACGAGGTGCTGCGTATGGAGAACCTGGAGCAACTGGCCGCGCAGATGGTCACCGTCCCTGTGATCAATGTGACGGTCCCCTGGATCGCCCTGATTGCGGTGTTGATCTTCTTTGGCACGGTGGGCAAAAGCTCGCAGTTCCCGCTGCATGTCTGGCTGCCCGATGCGATGGAAGGCCCGACGCCGGTCAGCGCCCTGATCCATGCCGCCACGATGGTGTCGGCTGGCGTCTTCTTGTTGATCCGGATGTTCCCGCTCTTCTATGTGGCTGGGGAAGTATCGCCTAACACGCTGCGCTTCGTGGCGTTCATCGGCGCGTTTACCGCTATCTTCGCTTCAACGATTGCGGTTGCGACTCGAGTGGCCGGCTGTGGACCGGCAAGCCCGGAGATCAGGATGACAGCACCGAGGAACCGCGATATGCACAGGGCCGATGTGATGGCCCTGCTACGCAAGACGCCTGAGAAATGGTCGCTCAGGGGGCTCTCATTGGCGCATGGCTACGCCG
>CAZYQJ010000672.1:0-2409 GCA_964649925.1 uncultured Litorilinea sp. | reverse complement strand
CACCTGATCACCCATGCTTTCTTCAAGGCATTGCTCTTCTTGGGGTCGGGCAGCGTGATCCACGGGGTGGAACATGGTTTCCATCACGCCCACGCCCATGATACGCACGAACACCCTGAGGAGACTGTAGAGGGGCATGTCGCCGCGCCTGCCTTGATTGCACGACCGGACGGCGCGCTCAACCCTGCTGACCCGCAGGACATGCGCAACATGGGCGGGCTGTTGAGCCGGATGCCGCTGACCGGCTGGACGTTCATCATCGGCGGGCTGGCGTTGAGCGGCTTCCCGCTGTTGACCGCCGGTTTCTGGTCGAAGGACGAAATCCTGGCGTCGGCCTGGTACGGGCAAAACAACTGGGTCTTTTGGACGTTGGCGGTCGCTGCCTTCCTGACCGCATTCTACACGGCCCGCCAGATTGGGCTGACCTTCTTGGGCACGCCGCGCACCGAGGGCGCACACCACGCCCCGGAGAGCGTCCGCTCGATGACGTGGCCGCTGGTCTTGATCGCCCCGTTTGCCATTGCGCTGGGGTGGATCGGGATTCCGGCAAGCTTCCCCGGGTTGGGCGGCCTTGTCCCCAACTGGCTGGAGCATTTCATGGAGCCATACGTCACCTACCAGGGCTTCCATGTGGCCCATCCGGAGTTCAACATCGTGCCGCTGGCGACTTCGCTGGTGGTGGCGTTGGGCGGTCTGTTGGTGGGCTTCCTGGTCTATGGCCGCGGGCTGGCTGTGGGGCAGATCGACCCGCTGCGGCGGCTGCTCGGCCCCATCTGGGTCTTGTTCCACAACAAGTACTATGTTGACGAACTCTATCAGTACACGATCATTCCCTTCACGGTGGGCTTGTCTAAGTTCCTCTACTGGGTAGACGACGTGTGGGTGATCGACCCGATTGTCAACGGCATTGGCCGCGTGGCCGTATGGCTGTCCAACTTCTGGGCCGCGTTTGACCGCTTTGTGATTGACGGCCTGGTGAACGGTTTTGGAGCGCTATCCGACCGCATGGGCCGGGTCTTACGCAGTTCCCAAGACGGCCATGTCCAGGTCTATCTGCTTGTGGCCGTGGTGACGGTGACCGTCTGGCTGTTGCTAAAGATGATGCCGATCATCCTGACCTTGGTCTAGGGATGGAGCGGTCGCCGGAGAGGATGGGTTGCGTAGTGCAATCTTGCGCCATCGTTGGGATGCGCCGGGTGTAATGGTATTTGAGTACGATTCCAGAACTGTAAACGCCAAAACAGGGATCTGCGGAGGATAATTCGATGGAAGTCAACCAATGGGTCTTGCCGGTTCTTCTGGTGTGGCCGCTGATCAGCGCGATCTTGGCGCTGCTTGCGTCCAACGAGAAGGCCATCAAGTGGGGGTCTGTGGCTGCGAGTCTACTGCCGCTTGGACTCAGCATTTATATGCTGTTTGCCTATGACTTCAACGCCGGAGACATGCAATTTGAACTGCGCGTCCCCTGGGTGGAGTCGCTTGGAGTGAGCCTCCATCTAGGCGCAGATGGGCTGAGTGTGCCCCTGGTCTTTCTGACCACCCTGCTTTCGACGTTGAGCATCTATTACAGCACGGGCGTGATCAACACACGCGTCAAGGAATATTTTGTGATGTTCCATCTGATGGAACTGAGCATGCTTGGCGTCTTTGTGGCGTTGGATTATGTGCTGTTCTACGTCTTCTGGGAGATCAGCCTGGTGCCGATGTACATGTTGATCGGCATTTGGGGCGGGTCTGGGCGCAACTACGCTTCGATCAAGTTCTTTATCTATACCCTGGTCGGGTCGGTGGCCATGCTGCTGGCGATCCTGCTGACCTACTTTGCCACCGGCACGTTTGACATGATCGATGCCGCAGCCGCGCAGCCGTTCATGGACTTGCCGCCGGAGCGGGGGCTGCTGCTCGCCAGCCTGGCCTTCTGGGGCTTCTTCCTGGGGCTGGCGTTTAAGGTTCCCAGTTTCCACTTCCATACCTGGCTGCCGGACGCCCACACCGAGGCCCCGACCGCGGGCAGTGTGATCCTGGCCGGTGTGCTGCTCAAGTTGGGGGCGTATGGTATCCTCCGCATCATGCTGCCCACCTTCCCCGCAGCCGCCGAGTACTGGTCGATGTGGCTGGTGGCGTTGGGCGCGATTGCCATTGTCTATGGGGCGTTTGTCTGCATCGCCCAGACCGACCTCAAGCGGTTGATTGCCTATAGCTCGGTGAGCCATATGGGCTACGTCATGCTGGGGATCGGGGCTGCGGCTTCGGTGCTGACCCCGGCAGGGGCCGAGCGTATGGCCGCCACCTTCAACCTCAGCACCGAGCAGGTGATGGACAGTGCAGCGATGGCGATCAACGGCGCGATGCTCCAGATGTTCAACCACGGCATCATCACCGGCGCGCTCTTCTTGCTCGTCGGCGTGA
>CAZYQJ010000671.1:1217-3296 GCA_964649925.1 uncultured Litorilinea sp. | reverse complement strand
CGTGATCAACAGCTTTAACGAATGGCCTGAAGGTTCCTATATTGAACCCAGCGCCGCCCACGGCGACCATTACCTCAACCTGACCGCCCAGTACAGCGGGCAGTTCAAGGGGAGCGGCGGCGTGCCCGTTCAGGTGGCGGCACTGCCCCAGATCGCACCGGATGCCCCAACGCCGACACCCACGCCGCCGCCCACCGCCCCGACCGCGTTTGTCGACACCGCGCTGCTCAACCTGCGCGGCGGGCCAGGCACAGACTTTGAGGTGGTAGGGCAGGTGGCTGCGGGGACGGCGCTGCCCATCACCGGCAGCCACGCCAACTGGCCCGATTGGTGGCAGGTGAACTATCAAGAGACCCACGCCTGGGTCTACGCACCGCTTGTTACAACTGGCGGGCCGATGGATCAGGTTCCGCTGCTGGCAGATGAGATGGTTCCAGCGCTGGAACCGCCATCCACAAACCCGTCAATGGAATTACAGACCGATCCATCCGCAGCAGACCCATCCGTCGAAGCCATGACCACGCTCACGACAACCGCCAGTGTGACAGCCGCCGGTTCAACCCTGACGCCGCTGCCCGACCCGGCGATCCAGCCGCTTCGGCCCACTCTTTCGCATTAGTCCGACAGACAAAGGGGGATCCATGTCGTCGCAAACTGCACTGCGTGCCATTCCGCTGGCAGATACGATTGAGCGCGTCTTGGTCGATGAGGCCACCCTGCAGCGGCGTGTGGCCGAACTAGGCGCACAGATTGCCGACTTCTACCGGGGCCAAGACCTGTTGCTGATCTCGGTGCTCAAGGGCAGTATTGTCTTTATGGCCGATCTGATCCGCGCCATCCCCATCGCCCATGAGATCGACTTTATGGCGACCAGCAGCTACGGCGCGGCGGTGCATAGCAGCGGCGTCGTGCGTATCCTCAAAGACCTCAACAAACCGATCGAAGGTCGCAACGTGCTGATAGTCGAAGACATCATCGACAGCGGGCATACCCTCAACTACCTAGTGCGTATTCTACAAGAACGCCAGCCCGCCAGCCTGCGCATTGTGACCTTGCTTGATAAGCCGGATCGCCGCGAAGTGGATATCCATGTGGATTGGATCGGCTTCTCCATCCCCAATGACTTCGTGGTCGGCTATGGCCTGGATTACAATGAGATTTACCGCAATTTGCCCTACATCGGCGTGCTCAAACGAGACGTCTACACCAATAACGCTGCCCACCATTAAGCGCTTCTTGCGCCCGGCGCGCCTCCTCCTGGTTGCGGCCCTGCTGATGCTGGCCGGATGGGCCGCACTGGCAGGCCCGGTTTATGCCCAACCCCCACCCGACGCACAGACCTATACCGTCGTCGCCGGGGATACGCTGGGGGAGATCGCCACCCGCTTCGGCGTTTCGGTGGAGGCGTTGGCCGCTGCCAATGGCATCACAGACCCTAACGTGCTTGAGGTGGGGCAGGTCTTGACCATCCCCGGCGCAGACGCGAGCCCTGGCACAGCGCCCACCCTGGTCGTACCCGATGTGATCGCGGTACGCGCTCGCCCTGGCGACACGCTGGCCGCCATTGCCGCTCGATACAGCCAGACAATAGAAACGCTGACCGCGCTCAATACCCTCGGCGAAACTGACCGGATCTTCCCAGGCCAACCGATCTGGCTGCCGCGCGCCGCCATGACGCCCAATGTCTTGCGCTTCGGCGCAGTCGAAAGTGTGCAGGTTCCCACCACACTCCCCCAGGGGCAGACCGGGCGCGTGGTCATCCAGACCAAACGCCCGCTGGAGTTGCACGGCACATGGAACGAACTGCCCATCAGCTTTACCCCGATGCCTGACGACCCGCTGCGCCAGTGGGCCTATCTGCCCGTGCCCGCGCTGATCGCGCCTTCCGCCTACTGGTTTTCGCTCTCCTATACGGCGACCAATGGGCTGATGCTCAACCGCACCTGGCCGGTGACGGTGGTGGAGGGCAGCTTTGAAACGCAGATCCTCGACCTGCCGCCCGACCGCGGCGCACTGCTCGACCCAGTCTTGATCCAGACCGAACTGGAAAAGGAGACTGCCGCCAGTTCGCAGCGATCG
>CAZYQJ010000671.1:0-1207 GCA_964649925.1 uncultured Litorilinea sp. | reverse complement strand
CGTCGCTGCTCTGGTCGGGGGTTTTCTCACAGCCGGTAGACCTGCAGTATCCGACCACCAGCCCTTTTGGCACGCGGCGCAGCTATGATGGCGGCCCGGTCAACAGCTATCATGAAGGGCAGGACTTTGGCGTGCCTGAAGGCGTGCCCATCCTGGCAGCCGGGGACGGCGTGGTCGCTCTGGCCGAGCCGCTCAACGTACGCGGCAACGCGGTGATCGTGGATCATGGCCGCGGGGTCTATACCGGCTATTGGCATCTCAGCGAGATCAACGTGACACCCGGCCAAGCCGTCCAGACCGGCGATCGGCTGGGCTTGTCGGGCAATACCGGCTTAAGCACCGGCGCACATCTGCATTGGGAACTGCGTATCTACGGTGTTGCGGTGGATCCCATGCAGTTTGTCGGAGAACCGCTGGCCTACCAGCCCTAAGCCATATGTGGGGCGTGCTGAACGCCAATACAAAACGCGCCAGCCCTGAAGCTGGCGCGTCTCAAGCGTAACATAGCCACCACCGGATGACCTCCGGCAGCGGGGTTATTCTTACTCTGCTTCTTCCTCGTCTTCGCGAGCGCGGCGCACGACTTCGGGTTCGGCCATCTCTTCTTCGACCTCTTCGACCTCTTCCTCTTCCGCCGCTACACGCGTGGCGATCATGCTAAAGACGTGCTCTGCCGGGTCGCCCACATATTCCACGCCAGGAAGCGACGGCAGGTCGGCAATGGTGATCGGTTGTTCCGGGCCGAGACCCGTGATGTCCACCTCGATGACGCCGGGAATGTCGCTGGGCAGCGCACGGATCACCACCGAGTCCAACGGCTGCAGGACCATCAACCCGGCGGCCAACGCCTCTGGGTGGCCCACCGATATAATCGGCACACTTACTTCTTGCTGCTCAGTCATGTTGACAGCATAGAAATCGGCATGTAGGAAATTGCGCGTCACCGGGTGGCGCTGCACCTCGCGCACCAGTACATTATGCGTTGCGCCGCCCTCGACCTCCAACTGCACCAACTGCGAAACGCCGCCGTGCATCATGATCAACTCAAGCTGGCGCGCATTCACCTGCAGGTTGACCGGCTCCTGGGTCTTGCCATAGACCACCACCGGAACCAACCCTTGCTGCCGCAACTGCCGCACTTTGCGCCCAGTCAATTGACGCGGCTTGGCGCTCATCTTCAAATCAGGCATGGAACCCACTCCTCTGA
>CAZYQJ010000670.1:0-3301 GCA_964649925.1 uncultured Litorilinea sp. | reverse complement strand
ATCGAGCCAACTGAGAGCGAATCCAAGGCGGAGTTGGATCGCTTCTGCGATGCGATGATCGCGATCCGCGAGGAGATTGCCGCCATCGAACGGGGCGAGGCAGACCGTGAACAGAATGTGCTGAAGGGCGCGCCGCATACGGCGCAGGCTGTCAGCGCCGATGAATGGGATCGGCCCTACTCGCGCGAGCTTGCGGCCTATCCGGACGCCTGGAGCCGTGAGTTCAAGTTCTGGCCCGCGGTGGGACGGATCGACAGCGTCTACGGCGACCGTCACCTCATCTGCGTCTGCCCGCCGGTGGAGGCCTACGCCTAGGGCAGCAGCCACTCGTTACAAGCAGCAGGAGGCCGGTACTGCGTCGTGCCGGTCTCCTTTCCCTAAGCCCCCCTCCAGGGGGTGTTGTTTTTTAGCCAGGTTGTTTACGGCCCGGCGGGCGATCTGGCATGCGGCGATGCTCCCCCGCTGCGGCTGTAGGACTTGCGCGGTGCTTGCGTTTCGTGTTCGTAGCGGTGTACACTGTGCGTAGCGCCCATCTTAACCGACAATTGACCAATACCTGCGAGATGGCACCCATGGTCAGCCGCATAGCCGCTATCTTCCGCCCGAACGGGCTTGCTGTGTCAAGGGTGGCGTCTGCCTATGCCCTGGCGGTACCGTGACAGGCGGGATGGGCGTATGGCGTGATCTGGGTGCAGGCCGGGAAAGGAGGTGTAAACCTGTTTGGCGGTTTCCGTACTTTGCTGTTCGCCGTGAACCTTACATAAATCTGCATCAGTGAAAGGGGCTGGTTCCATGAACAAGCGTGTCAGTCTGCTGATCGGTTTGGTGATCGTGTTCACGATGGTGTTGGCAGCTTGTGTCGCACCTGCTGCGCCCCAGGAGCCTGCCGCCGGGGAAGCGCCAGTCGAGGAGGCGGCAGCCGAAGAGGCCGCTACTGAGGCCCCGGCTGAGGAGCCTGCTGAAGAAGCAACGGAAGAGCCTGCCGAGGAAGCCGCTGCAGGCGAGACGCACCCCGCGCTGGAGGATGGCAAACTCACCATTGCCTGGATCCCCAAAGCCCTCAACAATCCGGTCTTTGAGGTGGGGCGTGTCGGCGCTGAGAAAAAGGCCGAAGAGCTAACCGCCCAGGGCCCCTATGAGGTCGAGATCGTCTATGTGGCCTCGGTCGCCTCGGACATCGCCGAGCAGGCGCGCGTGGTCGAAGACACCATTGCGCGCGGCGTGGATGCCATTGGGATCTCATGCAATGACCCCACCGGCTGTATTGACCCCATCCAAAAGGCGTTGGATGCGGGCATCGAGGTCATGACGTGGGACTCGGACTCGCCCGACAGCGGGCGCTTTACCTATCTCGGCGTGGACAACTATGAGGGCGGCTTGGCCGCGGCAGACCTGCTGGTGCGCGCCATGGGCGAAGAAGGCAAGGTCGCCATTCTGACGGGCGTGCCGGGGGCGTTCAACCTGGAGGAGCGCATCCGCGGCTTTATGGATGGCATTGCCGACTACCCCGGCATCGAGGTTGTGACGACGGTCGCCTGTAATGACGACATCAACCTTGGCGTGCAGGTGGTCGAGGAGACGATGCAGGCCCACCCCGACCTCAATGGATGGTTCTTTGTGGGGCTGTGGCCGCTCTTCGCCGAGCAAGGGTCGATGCCGCTGTGGGAGGAAGCCGCGCTTAGCGGCAACCTCAAGACGGTCGCCTTCGACACGCTGCCGGTCGAACTGGACTATCTAAAGGATGGCTATCTGAGCGGGCTGGTCGGCCAGAAGTATTGGGGATGGGGCTATGACACTGTCCAGATGATCTACGATAAGATCGTCAGCGGCCAGGAGTTTGAGTCCTTCACCAACTCTGGGATGGACATTGTGACTGCAAACAATGTCGATGCCATGGCCCAGGCGTGGGAGACCCAGGACTTTACCCAGGAACTCCCGCCTGCCTTCCCTGAATAACAACGGATGGGGCTTGGTTCACCGCGAGGATGGACCAAGCCCCACCGCGAGGGTGGATCGGTCATCACGACCAGGAGTATTCGTTGGACAACACAAGCGTGCTGCGCATGGTGCAGATCTCAAAGGCCTTTCCTGGCGTTCAGGCGTTGGACGCGGTGGATTTTGAGGTGCAGGCCGGAGAGGTCGTGGCATTGGTGGGCGAAAACGGGGCGGGCAAGTCCACCCTGATGAAGATCCTCAGCGGTGCATACCGCAAAGATGCGTGTCAGATCTTCGTCGGCGGGCAGTAGGTCGAGATCGGCAGCCCCCAGCAGGCGCAGGCGTTGGGCATTGCCATCATCTATCAGGAGTTCAACCTGACGCGCAACCAGAGCGTGGCGGCCAACATCTTTATCGCGCGCGAGCCGCGGCAGCGCGGGCTGGGCCGGTGGCTCGGGTTGGTGGATTGCCAGCGCATGGAGGAGGAGGCGCACCGCATCCTTTCGCAGATCGGGTCGCGCGTTGCGCCCACCGCGCGCGTGCGCGATCTGTCCGTGGCCCAGCAGCAGATGGTCGAGATCGCCAAGGCCCTGGCCGTGGACGCCCGCGTCATCATCATGGACGAGCCGACCGCCGCGCTGGGCGATCAGGAGGTTGAGACGCTCTTTGAGATCGTGCGCGGCCTCAAGGCCAAGGGCATCGCCACGATCTTCATCACCCATCGCCTGGAGGAGATCTTCCGTGTGGCCGACCGCGTGGTCGTGCTGCGCGATGGGCGGCGCGTCGGCGAACTGCCCATCGGCGAGGCGACAACCGAGCGCGTCATCCAGATGATGGTCGGGCGCACGCTGGCCGACATCTTTCACAAAGAACAAGCGGACATCTCGACCCCTGTGCTGGAGGTGCGCGGGTTGAGCCGCGCCGGGGCTATCCATGATGTCAGCTTTACGCTGCGGCGCGGCGAGATCTTGGGGTTTGCCGGTCTGGTGGGTGCAGGGCGCACTGAAACGGTGCGGCTGCTCTTTGGCGTTGACCGCAAGGACAGCGGTGAAATCCTCATCGACGGCAAGCCGGTCGCCATCCATTCGCCGCATGATGCCGTGCGCGCTGGTCTCGGTTTTGTGCCGGAGGATCGCGCCCTGCAGGGGCTTGTGCTCAAACTGCCGGTGCGAGAGAATATTGTGCTGGCGACATTGGACCGCCACAGCCGCGCGGGGTGGGTCCGGCGCGGCAGGGTGGAAGACACCGCCCATGACTATGTGGACCGTCTTTCGATCCGCACGCCGCATCTGCGCCAGAAAGCCATCTTTCTTTCGGGCGGCAACCAGCAGAAGATCGTGCTGGCGAAGTGGCTGGCGTCACAGCC
>CAZYQJ010000669.1:0-3304 GCA_964649925.1 uncultured Litorilinea sp. | reverse complement strand
CTGCACGTTGAGAAAGACAACCAACAGTCCCAGCAGCGCAGCGCTGAGCAGAGCATACTTTTCGCCGAGCAGCCCGCCCATCCCGCCCAGCAGCCCGGCGAAGCCAAACGTGCGCACCCCGGTCTTCTTGCCCCGGCGCTCGCGCTCGATGCCGACAATAAGACCGAGAGCCAGCGCCAGCAGCAGCCGTGATAGGGCCGATTGATAGGGCCAATTGGCGATTGGAATCACGCCTCACCTCCATCCACGTATCCAGAAACGCTGCACCTGTAATGCCGGAAGGTTGTACAGGTGCATTGATCGTGGGGGGAGGTCATTATAGACCTACTGGGTAGAATGAACCAGGCGGGCAGCGGCGAACCACGCCCCAAAGCAACCGCCTGCTCAGGGTCTAGTTGCGTCCAGGGAACAGGCTGCCGTTGATGTAGACCAGGACCCGGTCCACCGTCGAGAACTGGAGCGCGGTTTGCTCCAACTGCGCCTGGATGCGCGGGGTGTCACAGACGCCCCCTTGTACCAACTGGCCGGTCAGGCTGATGATGGCGACGCGGTTTTCGATCCGCACGTCGGCGATGCTCAACTGTGACTGGTAGAGCGCGTTATACAGCCCCGACTCGCCATAGTACGGGGCGCGCAAGCTCAGCAGCCTTTCCAGCGAACCGCGCAGGACGGCGCGCGTGGGTGGGATATCCACCGTCACCGGGATTACGCTGTCATTGCAGCCAATGGGCATCCCCGATGCGCCGCCGTCATCGAGCGCGATCAGGTAGATGCGCGTGCGCGTGAAGTCGCTGGGCGGCTGGGGCGCGGTGGCTGGCAGCCAAATGCGCTGCCCCACGTACAGCCGGTTTGGGTTGCGAATCTGTGGGTTCAAGCGCAGGACGGCGGCCACGGTCGTGTTGTTGCGCCGCGCGATGGCGCTGAGCGTGTCGCCGCGCTGCACCACATAGACCGTGGTGTTGGCCGGCGGGCCGCCGCGCAGCGTGCTTGCCTCATCGCTCGTTTGCTCTTGGGCATGGACAGCAGCAGGCAGCGTGCTGATCGCAACCAGGATCGCCAGCAGCGCGGCCAGCAGGGCGCGCACAGGGTGGTTCAGTTGGGGGAAATGGGTGGACCGAAACATGTTTCCTCCTTGTTGTGCTGTAGGATAAGGCGGCCATCCAGTAAAACGACTACCCAGGAGACGGAAGCAGTCCCCCAAAAGTTTCCCCCGGCGGCGCTGAGTTTGAGGCGAAAGGAGAAACAGATGGCTGGCAGACGATGGATCATCGCGCTGGTGGCGTTGGGCATGCTGGCGGGCTGTACGGCTGCACCGGTCGCCGCGCCGCCCGCACCGGAGGCAGCGGCAGAGCAGCCAACCCTAGCGGAAGCAACCCCAGAAGCAGCAGACTCAGAGGAGACAGCCTCCGAGCAGGCCAGCACAGACATGGTCACCGGCACAGCGAGCGCGGCGGGTGACGACGCAGAGACCGCAGCCGCACAGGAGGATGCATACACGATCCAGGAATACCCTGTCCCGCCCGGTTCCCATCCCCACGACGTTGCGCCCGACCCCGATCCTGGCGGCGTGGTCTGGTATACGGCCCAGGCCACCGGCGAATTGGGCCGTCTGGACCCTGCGACCGGCGAGACGCGCCATATCGCGCTGGGCCAGGGGTCCAGCCCGCATGGCGTCATCGTCGGGCCGGACGGTGCACCCTGGATCACCGATGGCGGCCTCAACGCCATTGTGCGCGTGGACCCGGAGAGCGAAGAGGTGACGGTCTTCCCGCTGCCGGAGGGCAGCCCGCGCGCCAACCTCAACACGGCCACCTTTGACGCCCAGGGTGTCCTCTGGTTCACAGGTCAGAACGGCATCTATGGGCGGCTTGACCCTGCCGTGGGCGAAGTAGAGGTTTTTGAAGCGCCACGCGGTCGCGGGCCGTATGGCATCGCCACCACGCCATCGGGCGAGATCTTTTATGCGTCGCTGGCAGGCAGCCATATTGCTCAGATCGATACCACAACCGGCGCGGCGACCCCGATTGACCCGCCCACACCGGGCCAGGGATCGCGGCGTGTCTGGTCTGACAGCCAGGGGCGCATCTGGGTGAGCGAGTGGAACGCAGGCCAGGTGGCTCTATACGACCCCACGGATCAGAGTTGGCGCGAATGGAAACTGCCGGGCGATCAACCGAGTGCCTATGCCGTCTATGTAGACGAGCAGGACCAGGTCTGGCTGAGCGACTTTGGCAGCAACGCGCTGGTGCGTTTTGACCCCGCGAGCGAGCAGTTTGAGCATTTTGAACTGCCCGGCCCTGCCTCCAGCGTGCGCCAAATCCTGGGGCGCGAGGGCGAGGTCTGGGCGCCTGCTTCGGCGCTAGACCTGCTCCTTGTCGTGCGCCGTTGAGACTGGCTGTTCCGGCAGGTAGGGCGCTTCGCCGTCGATGTTGCCCACAAACTGCGGCAGGTTGGTGTGGCCTAGCTGCTGGCGGATGGCGCTGTTTTCCCCCGTGTGATACCAGTAATGGTACGTGGTGCGCAACATCAGCGTCCCATATGTGACGACGCGGCTCTTCCCTATGGCGCGCGGTGCGTACAGGTCGGCAGTCGTCAGCGTGTCCAGCCAGGGGTCGGCGGCCGCGGTGACCGCCCGCCACGCCGTCAGCATCTCGTCCAGCGGCGGCGTGCTGGCGGGCGCGCCATAGGCAAATTGTGCGTTGAGTTCGGGCAGCAGGATTTGGTCTTGGCCGAATTGCAGCCAGTAACGCTGTTCCTGCCAGGCCAGATGACCGACATTCCAACTGATGCAGTTCATGGGCAGGAAGCGGCGGCCTGCTTCCTCAGCTGTGACACCGGCCAGCGCGCGCTGGAATTCGCTGCGTGCAAAGCGTAGTTGGAGCACAAGCGGATGTGGCATGATCGTTCTCCAGGGATCGAGGGGGGCGAAACGGCACACGGGCGCCAGCATAGCATCAATGCGCCTGGGTATCAACCGGCCCCTGGTGTCAAGCAGAGGGCCATCGCGACCTTGATCAACGCCGGGCGGCTTCAGCCTCGCGCTGGCCCTGACGTCCAAGAACTGCCGCCAAAGTTGACGTCCAGGGGCAAGATGCAGTATACTGTCCGCCGCTGAACGGCAGGTGAGCGCCCGGTCACACCACAAATGGGTGGATCGGGCGTTTTGGATCAAAGGGTGGGAATCAACCAGCATGGCGGATCAAGTGGGGGCAGTGGCCCAAGCGATGGCGGAACAAAGACAAGAGGCAGCGGTGGTGACGCGCGGCGATATCCGCAACATTGCCATCATCGCCCACGTCGACCA
>CAZYQJ010000668.1:0-3306 GCA_964649925.1 uncultured Litorilinea sp. | reverse complement strand
ACGCGGCACGCTGCGGTTGATGCGCGCCCAGTCCTCCACGGTGGGCCGCGGCAGACCGGCGGCAAAGGCAATGGCCGGGATGTGTAGCAGCAGGTTGGTGCTGCCGCCAAACGCCGCATGCACGACCATGGCGTTGTGCAGCGCGTCTTCGGTCAGGATGTCTTTGGTGGCGACCCCGGCGCGGAACAACTCGACGAGGGCCTGGGCGGACCGCGTCGCCAGGTCGAGCCAGATGGGCTGGCCGGAGGGGGCGAGGGCGGCATGCATCAGGGTCATGCCCAACGCTTCGGCAACGACCTGGCTGGTGGCCGCTGTGCCCAGGAACTGGCAGCCGCCGCCGGGCGAGGCGCAGGATTTACAGCCCAGTTCGGCGGCTTCCTCGATGCTGATCTCGCCGTGGGCATAGCGCACGCCCACGGTTTGGATCTTTCCGGCGTCTTCGCCCTCGGTGGGGGGCAGGGTGACGCCGCCGGGGACAAGCAGCGTGGGGTGGTCATGTTGCGCGGCCAGGGCCAGCATCATGGCGGGCAGCCCTTTGTCACAGGTCGCCACCCCCATGACGCCCTTGCGCGTGGGCAGCGAGCGGATCAGGCGGCGCAGCACGATGGCAGCGTCGTTGCGATAGGGCAGGCTGTCCATCATGGCGACCGTGCCCTGGCTGCGCCCGTCGCAGGGGTCGGTGACAAAACCAGCGTAGGGGATCATGCCCAGCCGCTTGAACTCTTGCGCCGCGGCCTGCATCAGCAGCCCGACCTCCCAGTGGCCGGTGTGATAGCCCAGCGCAATGGGTGATCCGTCGGGCGCGCGGATGCCGCCCTGTGTGCTGAGGATCAGGAATTCGGGCTGGCGCAGCGTCTGCGGATCCCAGCCCATGCCCGCGTTCTGGCTGAGGGCAAAGATATCGCCGCTAGGGGCGTTGAGTAGAAAATCGCCGTCCAGGGGCAGCGTGCCTTCGGGGCCGTCCGCCCGCGTCTGAACGTTGTATACGGAAGGGTCTGCGGCGTCGATGGGGGTCGCGCCCGCGCCGTTGCTAGTCGTCGAATGATGGGTCATGCATGCCTCGTATGCTCAAAATGAGGGGCTGGCCGGTGCAGTTGGCTCTATTCTGCCCCAAGCGGGACTGTTCTGCAAGGGTGGGGCTATGTTACCATGATTCCAGAACTCATCTGATACATAAGGAGGTCATGAATGCAGGACAGCCGTCCGCTGATCGCGATTACGCTGGGCGACCCGGCAGGAATCGGGCCGGAAGTGATCCTCAAGGCGTTGGCGCGCGGCGAGGTGCAATCGTTGTGCCGCGCCGTGGTCGTCGGCGACCGGCGCATCCTCACACGCGCGGCCGCGCGGGTGGGCCTGCCCGAACCGGCCTTTGAGGTCGTGTCGTCACCGGATCAGGGGCGCTATGCAGCGGGGACGGTCACGCTGATCGACCTGCACAATGCAGACCCCGCGGCCATTGTTCCCGGCCAGATCGCGGCAGAAGCAGGCCGCGCTGCGGTGGAGTCGGTGCTGTGCGCCTGCGACCTGGCCCTGGCCGGGGCTGTGGATGCGGTGGTGACGGCCCCGCTCAACAAGGAGGCGATGCACCTGGCCGGGTTCAACTATCCCGGTCACACTGAACTGCTGGCCGAGCGCACGCAAGCCCAGCGCGTGAGCATGCTCCTGGTCGGCCCCAACCTGCGCGTGGTGCATGTCAGCACGCATGTCGCGCTGGCTGAGGCGATCCGCCGCGTGACCCAGGCGCGCGTGCGCGATGTGATCGGCCTGGCCCATCATTCATGCCAGGCGTTGGGCATCGCCGATCCGCGCATTGCCGTGGCCGGGCTGAACCCCCATGCAGGCGAGTCCGGGCTGTTTGGCGATGAGGAACAGCGCGAGGTGATGCCTGCGGTGGAAGCGGCCCGCGCCGACGGGCTTAACGTGAGTGACCCGCTGCCGCCGGATACGGTCTTTCTGCGCGCTGTCAAGGGCGAGTATGATATCGTGGTCGCCATGTACCATGACCAGGGCCACATCCCGATGAAGTTGTTAGCCTTTGACAGCGGTGTCAACGTGAGCATCGGCCTGCCCATCATCCGCACGTCGGTGGATCACGGCACGGCTTTTGATATCGCCGGTACGGGCAGGGCGAGCGAAAACAGCATGGTCGCGGCCATTGAAGTGGCCGTACAGATGGCGCAGGCACGCAGCCAGACAGGATAAGCCCTATGAGCGATGCTGATTCTCCTTATCTAGTGATTGTGGCGGACGACTTGACCGGCGCAGCGGACAGCGCGGCGCGCTGCCGACAGGCTGGGCTAGCAGCCTGGGTGCTGATGGACAGCGCGGCCTGGCCGGAGGAGATACAGACCCCGGCGGCGGTCGCGGTCAACACCGATTCGCGCCACCTGGACGCAGCAGCGGCTGCGGCGCGCGTCACGGAGAGTTTGACGCGCCTGCCTGATCTGCCTGCGGCCCGCTGGTACAAGAAGATCGATTCGACGCTGCGCGGTAACATCGGCGCGGAACTGGATGCCCTGATCGCCTGGCTGGGCGAGGGGACGGTGGCGGTGATCTGCCCGGCGTTCCCGGCGCAGCAGCGCGGGCTGGAGAATGGCTACCTCGTCCACGCCGAGACGCCGCCGCGCAGCGTCCATCTGCCCACGATCCTGCGCGAACAGAGCAGCCATGCCGTCGCCACGATTGGGCTGGAGACGGTTGAGGCGGGCGACGACCGTCTGCAAGCGGCGTTGGCCGAAGCCCAGCGTGAGGGCGCGCGGCTGATCGTGGTGGACGCGCTGGAAGATCGCCATCTGGAGGCCATCCACGCCGCAGCGCGGGCTGCGTTGGGCGCGCCGCTGTTGTGCGGCAGCGCAGGGCTGGCCGGCGGGCTGGCCGCGCAGTTGGCCGGGCCAACACCCGTGGCCGCCACGATGTCGCTGCCCGCCCCTGGGCCGATTCTGGGGGTGGTGGGCAGCGCCAGCACTACCGCGCACCGGCAGATCGCGCAGGTGGCGCAGCGCGCCGATGTACGCGTGCGCTGCCTGGACCGCACCTGGTCTACGGTGGATGTGGTCAGCCCTGGCATGCAGCCCAACGGCCACTGGCTGGTGCATTTGGAGCCCCCACCGGCGGATTTGCTGCTGGAAGGGCCGGTGGCGCGCGCCGAAGCGGCGCGGCTGGCCGGTTTGGTTCAGGTGATGGTGCAGCGGATGCACCCCACGTCGCTGATCGTGGTGGGCGGCGACACGGCCACCTATGTGCTGCGCGTGCTGGGGGTTCGCCGGTTGGAGGTGGTGGACGAACTGCTGCCGGGGGTTCCGCTGG
>CAZYQJ010000667.1:0-3316 GCA_964649925.1 uncultured Litorilinea sp. | reverse complement strand
ATGGCTGGTATCATACCATCACCCCATCAGGGGACTCTAATTAACCGGTTGCAGACGGACTGAATAGGATGCCCACTTCTAGCCAAGCGATTGTCGAAGCCGTGCCCAACTTCTCCGAGGGCCGCCGCGCTGAAGTCGTGGAGGCCATTGTGGAGGCCATCCAGGCGCCCGGCGTCTATCTCCTCGACCGCAGCAGCGACTGGGATCACAACCGCTCGGTCGTGACCGTGGCCGGTGCGCCGGAGGCTGTGGTGGAGGGGCTGTTTCGCGCCGTGCGCGCCGCATCACTCCTGATCAACCTCTTTGAGCACCGCGGCGCACACCCGCGCATGGGCGCGGCGGACGTCGTGCCGCTGGTCCCGATTCAGGGGATCACGCTGGCGGAGTGTGCAAAGCTGGCAAGGGATCTAGGGCGGCGCATTGGGGAGGAGTTGAAGCTGCCGGTCTATCTCTATGAAGCGGCGGCAACGCGACCCGAACGGCGCAACCTGGCCGATGTGCGCCGCGGGGAGTTCGAACGGCTGGTGCAGGAGATCCACCTGCCCGAGCGCGCGCCCGACTTCGGCCCGGCCCAGGTGGGACCGGCGGGCGCGGTGATCGTGGGCGCGCGCGCGTTCCTGATCGCCTACAACATCTATCTACGCACGACCGATGTCGGCATCGCCAAGGCCATTGCCAAGACGATCCGCGAGAGCAGCGGCGGGCTGCCCGCGGTCAGGGCCATCGGGCTGCTGGTCAACGGGCAGGCGCAGGTCAGCATCAACCTGGTGGACTACACGCGCACGCCGCTGCACGGGGTGATGGACGCCGTGACCGACCTGGCAGCACAGGCTGGGACCGCGGTAGACCGCAGCGAACTGATCGGGCTGATCCCCCAGGACGCCATGCTCCAGGCCGCGGCCCACTATCTCAAACTGCCCGACTTCAACCGGCAGCGCGTGGTGGAAAACGCGCTGCTGATGGCGGCCTCCGAAGAAAGCGCGCCGCGCGTCGAAACAGATAGCTGACACCAGCCTCCCCAGGCGCGGCGGGCGTGACCGGCTTACGCCCAGTGAACCGCACCCGGCTGCTCACGGATCACAAGATCGCGCAGGAAGCGTACCGCCTTCTCAAACCCCTCGCGGCCCGACATCAGGCCATCCTCATGCTCGATGGAGAGCGCGCCATCATACCCCACCAGGCGCAGGTCGCTCACCATATCGCGCCAGACCTGCTCGCCGTGTCCGTAGCCCACGGTGCGGAAGATCCAACTGCGCTTGTCAAACTCGCGATAGGAAGTTGTATCCAGCACGCCGTTGACCGCGGCGTTGATCGGGTCGATGCGCGTGTCTTTGGCGTGGAAATGATAGATCGCATCGCCCAGAGTGCGGATGGCGTGCGACAGGTCAACCCCCTGCCAGAAAAGGTGGCTGGGGTCAAAGTTAACGCCAATCGTGGGGCCGATGGCCTGGCGCAACGCCAGCGCGGTCGCCACATTGTAGACACAAAAACCTGGATGCATCTCGATGGCGACGCGCACGCCGCGGTCGGCGGCGAAACGGGCCGTCTCCTCCCAGTAGGGCAGCAGCACTTCCTCCCACTGCCATTTCACCGTCTCCGAAAAGTCGGGCGGCCAGGGGCAGGTGACCCAGTTGGGGGTAGTGTCACCCGGCCCGCCGCCCGGACAGCCAGAGAAGGTGACCACCGTATCCACGCCGATCTTCTCCGCCATCAGGATGGCGTTGGTGACATAGGCGCGGTGGGCCTCGCCGATCTCCGGCTTGGGGTGCAGCGGATTGGCGTGCGCGCTCAGCGCGCTGATGGTCAGGCCGCGGTCGTCCACGGCCTTGCGGAAGGCAGCGGCAGCGTCGTCGTCGGCCAAAAGCTGTGCAGGTTTGCAGTGGGCATCGCCCACATAGCCGCCACAGCCGATCTCGACAGCCTCCACCCCCACCGACTGCACATAGTCCAGCATCTTCTCAAAGGGCAGCGCGCCAAACACCACCGCGAATACACCGACTTTCATTGTCTAGCTCCTTGTTTGCGTTTGATCGGTCGTGACCCGCTGCGCCGCAGGCTCCGGATCAACGGGCATTCCCCCGTTCCTGGCGTCCCGGCACAAAATGGGGCGAGGTGTCCGCTGTGATGAGCAAGTGCAGCGTCGTCCGCAGCCTGGCGGGCAGCGGGTATCGTGCATCGTTGTTGTGCCACACCACCGGGGCCGCACCGGCTTGCGCCTGTGCATCCTGGATCAGCAGGACGCTTAACCGCTTGTAGTGGCGAATGAAATCAGCCGGGTTGCGAAAACCATAGCGCGCCAGCATCTCCACATCGCGCTGTTCGGCGCGCCGTTTCAGCACCAGCAGCAGTTGGTCGACCGCGATCTCCTGCATCACCGGGCTTTTCATCCAGACCCATAGGACGTTGGGCGTGTTGGACAATAGCTGGCCCAACTTCTCGCAGACCGTATCGACCAGCCGCCTGCCTTCATAATCTACCGCCCGCTCCCCAAGCTGCGATCCTAGACTGGCAGCACGCAGCCGCGTCACCTCGACATGAAACGGGGTGTTCGTCCGGTAGGTCACGCCAAAGTCGGGGCTGCGTCCAAACTGTTTGGTATAGGGTTCGTATTCGACGGCAAACTTCCGTTCCTGCAGCAAGAGGTAGGCCGTCCTGAGTTCACAGTAAAGGTTGTGGATCTCCTCGGCGCCCTGCGCCGTCCGCACCTTTTTGCGGATCTTCTGCTGGTAGGTCTGGGCAAACGACGCAAACGACTTGGATGAAGTCAGCCAGTACTCGACAGGGGTCGCCAGGTCATGGGGCCGTTCGTCAAAGAGATACGCAAGCAACTGCTGCAAAGCAGCCCGAGGCAGCGTTCGTTTGGTAGCCATCTACAAATTCCAAAGCGTAAACGTAAACGCCGTGCGTCTGGTATGATCACACCACCCGACAGGGACAAGACGCAGCCTTCCCCCCGCTCCATTTTGCAGGAACTATTGGGGAACTGCAAAAGCGAGTTAAAGTGCAAGCGGCGCGATAATCATAACTGGAAACCCCACGCGCTGATGACGGCAGTGAACGCTGGGGGCATTAAGACGCTTCTTGTTGCGTCGATGAATGAACAGCGAGGATGACGATGAATCAGGTTGAAGCGTACTGGCAGCGATTTCTGGCAACACGTCCCGCAGACGACCCAACCCACCGCCATACCTATGTAGCGGAGCAATTTGGCGATACGCCCGAGTTGGCCAATAGTCTGGCAGCGTTGGTGCTGGAGGGCATCAAGACGGCCACCTGTTCGGCGTTGTGGGAATGGGAAGCAGAAGGAAGTCCGATT
>CAZYQJ010000666.1:0-3320 GCA_964649925.1 uncultured Litorilinea sp. | reverse complement strand
GAGCATCAAGGCCCAGGCGTGTTCGGCCACAGCCAGATAGTTGACCAGCGGCGTGGCCGCCACCGGCACGCCCATCGCCGCCGCGGTCTCCAGCGGGATGCCGCGCGCGTCCCAGCCCAGGTGTTGGATCAGGCGCAGGCGTGTGCCTTTTTGCAGCACATCAGGCGGCACGTTGTTTTTGTGGACGACCAGGAAGTCGGCGTCGGCGATCTCTGCGTCCAGTTCTGCGACGCTGGAGACGTGGCGCAGGTCGACGGGGTAGCCTTGGAAGAGTTCGGCAAAGCTAGGGGCAAGCGGGCGGCCTGCCGGGTTTTCGCGCAGCAGGGCAGCCTGATTCCGCAGCGACCATTCCTCCCAGGGACGCACGCCCCACATCACGTTGCCAACTTTGTCCCAGACCACGATCTTAACCGTGCTCACGGGAATCTCCTTTCACGCTAGGGTTTGGGATGGGGGGTTGGGATTGCCGCATGATAGCACAGCCGCGGGGGATCTCTCAAGCGGATAGGTAGAATGGGGACGGGCATAGAACTGCCCCCATCCTGCAGACCTGGCAGCCTGTAGGATGGGGGCAGCAAAGGGGCGTGAACGAGTTATGCTTTCTCGACCGGGATGTAAAGGTAGAGGGTTGAATCGGGCCGGTTGGGGTCAAAGTCGGCAGGATAGAGTTCAAAGTCGGGCCCGTCCACCCGGTGATAGCCGGATTGCGGCAGCCATTCCTGATAGACAGCGGTATAGACGGATCCGATGGTGGGCAGCGTCGCCGGAAAGGCCGCATAGGTATGGTCTGGGATGTCCCACTTCTCCATGCCGGTTGGGGCTGGCGTGGTAGGGGCCACCTGCATACAGGCCATATAGTCAAACTCGCCGGTCTGTTCGTTGAAATGGTCGCACACGCCGTAGCAAATCTCCGGCTCAATGATGTCCTGTAACTCGTCGTGACGGGGCCAGAACCGCTCCCAAAGGTCGTGGAACTCGTTGTGTTCGGCAGGCCCGCGGTGCACCATGCCGATCAGGCTAAAGGCGGGACGTTGTACGATCTGGGCATCCATTTGTCTCTCTCCTGAATAGGGCCGACCTTACACGCAGGTGCGTGTACCCTTCCAGTATGGCATGGGCGGGTAGCACATGTGTTCTGGTGGCGTTGCCCTGCTGCGCTGTTTCTCAGGAAGACGCCACCCAACCAGAACATATGTTTCCTATTTCGCCCTGGCTGGCGGTGTCTGCCGCGGCTGCACTATGAATTTCATACTACTGGCGCTGCAAAGGCGTGGGCCGGATCACGGTGTGGTATAATGACACACGTTATGCTGTAGGTACGGGTCCTTAGCGCGGCCCGCACCAACTCAATGCATCCTCCGGCGTGCGCAGGTTTGCGGCTCTGGATGCACCTGCTTGCGCCTAGATCCTAGATCAAGGAGTTCCCTCTAATGGAGTATCGTTCACTTGGACGTACTGCTGCCAAGGTTAGCCCCCTCTGCCTCGGCTGCATGATGTTCGGCGGCAAGACCAGCCCCGAAGATTCCTATGCCATCATCGACCGTGCCCTGGATGCCGGGGTCAACTTTCTCGATACCGCCAATGTCTACAGCCGGGGCCGCAGCGAGGAAGTGACCGGCGAGGCGCTCAAACGCAACGGCAAGCGCCACCAGGTCGTGCTGGCGACCAAGGTGCATGGGCGCATGGATGACGACGACCCCAATGCCGCCGGAACCAGCCGCCGCCACATCATCGAGCAGTGCGAAGCCAGCCTGCGCCGTCTGCAGACTGACTACATTGACCTCTACCAGATCCACCGGCCCCGGTCCGATACGCCAATTGACGAGGTGCTGCGCGCCCTGGACGACCTGGTACGCGCCGGAAAGGTGCGCTATCTCGGAACCAGCACCTTCGCCGCATGGCAGTTGGTCGAATCGCTGTGGGTGTCCAAGGAGTATGGGCTGAACCGTTTTGTCTGCGAACAGCCGCCCTATCACATTCTCGACCGGCGCATTGAGCGGGAGTTGATCCCCATGGCGCAGACCTATGGCTTTGCCCTCATCCCCTGGAGCCCGCTGGCGGGCGGTTTGCTGACCGGCAAATACACGCGCGAGAATCCGTCGCCCGAAGGCGCGCGCTATGGCGATGTGAGCAACAATCCGATGTGGGCCAAGCGCAAGACCGAGGAGATCTTCGATATAATCGAAGGGCTTAAGCCGCTGGCTGAGGCCAAGGGCGTGACGATGGCGCAGTTTGCCCTGGCGTGGGTCATGCACCAGCCAGGGGTCACCAGCCCGATCATCGGCCCGCGCACGATGGAGCAGCTAGAGGACAACCTGGGCGCGCTCGACATAAGCATTACCGACGAAGACCGCGCCGCAGTGGATGCGTTGGTCCCGCCCGGTCGCATGGTGTCGCCCTTCTATGAGGCAGACTTTGGCCCCCATCAGTACCGCTGGTAACACGCCAATGGATCAACGCGGGCTGCGTGCGCTGTTGGAGCAGGTCGCCAATGGACGTCAGAGCGTGGACGAGGCGATGTCGGCGTTGCGCACGCTGCCCTATGAGGATTTGGGGTTTGCCACGCTGGATCATCATCGCGCCCTGCGTTGGGGCTTTCCGGAGGTGATCTTCTGCTCCGGCAAGACGCCTGACCAGGTGGCAGGCATCGCCGCCCGATTAGCCGAACACAGCCCGCGTCTGCTGGGCACGCGCGCCACGGCGGAACAATACGCCGTGGCGCGTGCCCTGGTTCCCGATTTACAGTATCATGCCTTGGCGCGCTGTCTGTGGTTGGATCGCGAACCGCAGCGCCCGCGCCATGAGGGGGTTGTGGTGGTGGCAGCGGGTACGAGCGACCTGCCCATCCTAGAAGAAGCCGTGTTGACGCTGGACTTGATGGGCCACTGCGCGCGGCGGATTCAGGATGTGGGCGTGGCCGGGCTGCACCGGCTGCTGCCCCATATTGCGACCTTCCAGGCGGCGCATGTCGTCGTGGTGGTGGCCGGGATGGAAGGCGCGCTGGCCAGTGTGGTCGGCGGCCTGACCGATGCGCCGGTGATCGCGGTGCCGACGTCGGTGGGCTACGGCGCGAGCTTTGGCGGGCTGGCCGCGCTGCTGGCGATGCTCAATAGCTGCGCTTCGGGTGTGGCGGTGGTCAACATTGACAACGGCTATGGCGCAGGCCACATGGCTGCGCTGATCAACCAGCGCATTGTGGCGCAGCAGGGTAACGAATAGATTGTAGGTGTGGCATGCCACACGCGCCTGCCGCCCCTGTCAGGCCGCAAGCCTGACCTGCAAGTGGCAGTGATTTGGTAGCCTGACAAGCTGCGAGTCAG
>CAZYQJ010000665.1:0-3324 GCA_964649925.1 uncultured Litorilinea sp. | reverse complement strand
GGTCCAACGTTGACAGCCGCTTGGGAGTAGACGCCGGTGCAGCAGGCAGCACAGGAACATTGTTCGTCATGTCGTAAAACCCCTTCAAAGTCAATCTAGAGTACTCTGTTGGCGCAGCAGGGCCAGCACCTGGTCGGCAATCGCATCGCGCACTGCACAAAAATGCGCCAGCACCTCCTCGTCGCTGCCGGTCGCTTGGGCAGGGTCAGGAAAGCCCAGGTGAACGCGCCGCCCCTGCCCCAGCCACACCGGGCAGTTCTCGGCAGCATCGTCGCAGACCGTCACTACCAGGTCGAAGGCGACTGTGCGAAACGCATCGGGTGTCTTGCTTCGTCCCTGGTGCGCGATCCCCCACTCGGCCAGCGCAGCCAGTGCCTGTGGATGTACATAACCGCTGGGCTGCGTCCCCGCGCTGACTGCCTCCCACACCTCACCCATGCGTGCGTTGACAATCGCTTCCGCCATTTGGCTGCGCGCCGAGTTGCCCGTACACAAAAACAACACCCTCTTTTTCATGCGTAGTCACTCTCCTTGTGTAGCCTATCACATGCAATAAACCATGTTTTGATGCGCTGAACTAGGGGGATGGCGTGTACCCGGTACGGATCCGATCCATCTGGGCCAGCAGGTCGGCCATCAGCCCGGCGTCGCGGAGAAAAAAACGCGTTCATCAACGCAAAATGCGGTATACTGACGCCATGAGCGACAACCCTATACTAAACGTTAAGTCCCGTCCCTCCGATTCGCCATGGGTCGAAACGATCTGGCGCAGCCAAAGCAGCCAGGCAGGCCCTTTTCTCTCGATTGCCTCAAGCTATTGGGAGATGAACGTCGCGCGGCATGAGGGACGGATTTATCTCTCTGTGCGTGGACCCGAAACCCGCCCGACCGTTGCCCACTGCCCGCCGGATGGCGAGTGGCTGGGGATCCAGTTTAAGCATGGCGTCTTTATGCCCCAACTGCCGGTGAGCCAGTTGGTTGACGGCGGCATCGAACTGCCCGCGGCGTCTAGCCGCTCCTTCTGGCTGCACGGATCGGCCTGGGAATTCCCCACCATTGACCATGTCGATACCTTCGTGGCCCGGCTGGTTAAAGAAGGGCTGCTCGCATGTGACCCTGTCGTGGAGGCCACCCTGCAGGGACACGCGACGGACCTCTCGCCCCGTTCGGTACAACGCCGGTTCTTGCGCGCCACCGGCTTAACGCATGGGGCAGTCAGCCAAATCGAGCGCGCCCACCGCGCTGTGGCGCTGCTGCGACGGGGCGTGTCGATCCTCGATACAGTCGAGCAGGCTGGCTATGCTGACCAACCCCACCTGACCCGCTCACTCAAGCGGCTGATCGGCCAGACGCCCGCGCAACTGATCTCAGGCCGCACTGAATTGCAGCTATCGTTTTCGGCTGTGATCGCAGCGGCTGAATAAGTGCGCCCCCGTGCGATCCCCTGCTGCCACCCTACAACCGTGCCATTAACGGATGTCGTTTTTGTTCAAGACATGCGCGCCCGCAGGCCTTAGGATCGGGCTGTGAGCGCATCCCAACAGGCGCACCGGTCCGAAGGCATGGGCCTACGGCATCAGTTGGATGGCGCGAATCGTTTGACCAAACAGGGACCGCACATAAGGAGAAGACCATGAGAAAGCTCATCGTTTCTGAGTTTGTTTCGCTTGACGGTGTGATGCAGGCGCCCGGTGGGGCCGACGAAGATACCGAAGGCGGGTTCACCCATGGCGGCTGGACGCTGCCCTACTGGCATGACGACATCGGCGCTCATTTCTTTGAGTCGATGGAGGAGGCTGATGCCTTTCTGCTGGGGCGAAAGACATGGCAGGGGCATGCCGTCTTTGAGTCGATGGAGGAGGGCGATCCTTTCGGCGATCTGATGAAAGCGATGCCAAAGTATGTGGTCTCCACCACGCTGCAATCTGCTGACGCCTGGCGCAACTCGACGATCATCAGTCAGAATGTGGTTGAAGAGGTGCGCAAACTCAAACAGCAGCCAGGCAAGAACATCTATACCGACGGCAGCAGCGTGTTGGTGCATACGCTGGCGCAACACAATCTTGTGGATGAGTACAGTTTGCTGGTCTATCCGCTTGTGCTGGGCAGCGGCAAGCGTGTCTTCCCCGCGGGCGCGCGGATCGACTTAACGCTCCTCGAGACCAAACCGTTCCCGACCGGTGTCGTGCTGATGCGCTATGCCGTGAACAACGCTTCATAAATATCCCTAACAAGACCGCTGCGGCGGCCTTGTCATCTAGCCGAGGTGGTTGATCCGCAACCGGTTTGGCTAGGTGTTCTCGGTGACGCTTACGAAACCAGCCACAGTTGACACCCAATACGGGCGCAACCTGTGGCTGGCTGATCAAGCAATAGATTGGGTAAAAACCCAGACAGGTCAGGGGGTGACGGCTTCCGTGGCGGTGACGGTCTCGGATGCAGTAACCGTTTCAGTGGGGGTCACTTCGCCTGTCTCCGTGACTTGATCCCCGACCAGCGGTTCTGCCCCGGTGACAGTTCCGGTCGAGGTGAGCGTTTCCGTGGTGGTTACGCCGAGTTCACTGGTAAGCGGGAGCGTCTCGGTGATGTCGCCGGTCGTGGTCGGCGCGGCGCTTTCGGTCACGGGCTGCGTTGCGGTCGTGTCTGCACTCGCGGTGACGGCTTCCGTCGCGGTCACGCCCTCTGCTGCCGTGACCCCTCCGGTGGCAGTGACGACTGCCGCTTCACCGGCGGGCGCAGTCTCGGTCACGGCCTGGCCTGCCTCTGCTGTGGCGGTTGCTTCGGCGCGGCGTTGCTCCAGGAGCGCGGCCTGGCCGCTCCGCAACTGGGTAATGGCTGCATCCAGCGCAAAATAAAGGATGATAGCCCCCAAGATTGGGCCTAAGATGAGTGCCAGCCGTCGCATTCGTTCGTCCATAGCCTGTGTCCTCATGTGGCGTTTGCAGGGTCAAATCAGATTTTGTAACTTTCGTCACAAGTCTGGCTGGAGTATATCATAGCGGTTTGATTTGCCCAACCACCAGGGGAAATTGTAGACGTCAAACCCGCTTCAGATGCCCGGCGGTTTGACGCGCGGCCAGGCATGGACAGCAAAGGCGAGCGCCGCGGCCCCTTCGGCTAGCCGTCCCGCGGCGCGCAGCCCGTCCCCCGCAGGCAGATAGGGGGCGAGGCTGACCAACCAGACACCCAGGTTGATTAGCACAAAGGCGACCCAGGCGGGCGTGGTGTTGCCACGCGAGGATTGAAAGCGCGGCAGAATCCAGTAGGCTACCCCCAGGGCGAGTTGTACTGTCCACCCCAAGAGCAGCAGTTCGATGTGCGCGG
>CAZYQJ010000664.1:971-3333 GCA_964649925.1 uncultured Litorilinea sp. | reverse complement strand
ACGAACAAATTCCAGATAGTAAAGACCGAATTCTCCAGGCCGCTGAGGATCTCTTTTCGGAGAAAGGCTTCGACGGCACGCGCGTCAACGAGATTGCTGCGCGCGCGGGCGTCAATAAGGCGTTGATCTACTACTATTTCAAGAGCAAAGAGGAAATTCTACAGTCGCTGATGAATGCCTTGGTCGAGGATATGAAGCAAGCCGCTATCGAGGCCATTACACGTGACGAGTACAAGATGTTCGAAGAAGGAGAGGCGAAGTTCACCCATCTGGACGAGGCGACGATTGACCGCTATCTCGAGATGGCGCTACGCCAGATGATCGACTTTTGCCTGGACAGAAAACAGGTTTTTCGCATCGTCATGATGGAGTCGCTCAAAAAAGGCGTCTGGCAATCGCTGATTTTCCGCATCGTCGATCTAATGGATGATGCGAGCATCACCGCAGTGTTTGAAGGCAAAGGCATTGCGCTGGAGGTTGACAAGCAGCAGATGGTGGACGCTTTCTTTGTGCGGCTCATGCCCCTGGTCAGTTTTGCCGTCTACTATGACGAGTGGCAAGCCGCGCATCAGATGACAGGCGAGGCGCTCACATCGGCCTTTATCCGGAGTTTCAAGCCGATCTACTATCGCTCGTTGCGACCCGTTCTGAAGTAACCCCCTTTTTGAAGTAGTACTAACCAACCGGTTAGTCAAGCATGACAGGAGGCATCTAGAGATGTCTGTGATTGAAATCAAGAACCTCACAAAATCGTTTGGTACGCAGCAGGCGTTGCGCGGCCTGAACCTCACTGTCCAGCCGGGTGAGGTCTACGGCTTTATCGGCCCGAATGGGGCCGGAAAAACCACCACCATCCGTATCCTCTTGGGAATGCTGCGCCAGGACAGTGGTCACGCAACCTTGTTGGGCGGCGACCCCTGGCACGACGCAGTGGCGCTGCACCGCCGCCTAGCTTATGTGCCTGGTGATGTCACCTTTTGGCCCGATCTGACCGGCGGTGAGGTCATCGATCTGCTGGGGCGCTTGCACGGAGGCTTTGACCCGGACCGCCGCCAGCAATTGTTGGCACGATTTCAACTCGACCCGACTCAACGCTGCCGTACCTACTCCAGGGGCAACCGCCAGAAGGTTGCCCTGGTGGCGGCGTTTTCCGCCACTGCCGAACTGCTCATCCTCGACGAACCGACTGCCGGGCTGGATCCGCTGATGGAGCGCGTCTTTCAGATGTGTGTTGATGAGACCCGACAGGCGGGCAAGACAGTGTTTTTGTCTAGCCACATCCTAGCCGAGGTAGAGGCAATCTGTGACCGGGTGGGCATCATCCGTCAGGGGCAGATCGTGGAGACGGGGACCCTGGCCGAACTGCGCCACCTGACGCGCACCCAGATCACGGCGGTGACGGCCCACCCCATGACCGGGCTGGAGACCATGAACGGGATCCATGACCTTACGTATGATGGGGAACGGTGGCGTTTTGCCGTGGATGCCGATGCGATGCCGGAGGTGATACGGGTGTTAGCCCCGTTGGGCGTGACGTCGCTTACCGCCGAGCCACCCACCCTAGAGGAACTCTTTTTGCACCACTACGCGGACGTTACTTCGACTGTGAAGGCGCATTAGCATGAACCTGCATCATTTCACTGGAACCGGCACACTGTTGCGGCTGATTCTGCGCCGTGACCGTTTTCTGTTGCCGATCTGGGTCCTTTTGCCTTTGATCATCGTTTGGGGCCAGGTCTCGTTTGTCATGACGCTGCCGGACTGGCAGGTCTTTCTGGCCGAGTTGACAGCCAACCCCCTAACCCGCGCCTGGCTGGGGCCGGTTGTGCCTTTGAATCTGACCGGGGCTATCCTCTGGCGCAGCGCCATCCAAGGGGCCTTGACGGTGATGATCGGCAGTCTGCTGACCGTGATCCGCCACACGCGCAGTGAAGAGGACGCGGGTCGCAGCGAACTGCTGCGTGGGAGCGTGGTAGGTCGCTATGCCCACCTCACCGCCGCCTTGCTGGTGACCGGCGGGGCCAATCTCGTCGCCGGGCTGCTGGTCGCGTTTGCACTGATGGGCGCAAGGCTGCCGATCCAGGGGGCCATTCTCTTGGGGCTGACGATGGCCGCCGCTGGCTGGTTTGTTAGTGGTGCCAGCGCGCTGGCCGCACAACTGCGCCCTCATGCCGGCAGCGCACGCGGCCTGGCCCTGGCCTTGCTGGGGGCTGGATTCGTGCCGATGGTCATCAACAACGTGGGCGGCGGTTATACTGGCTGGGCCTGGCTGGCCCCTATGATCTGGTACCGGCTTACCCAACCCTTTGCCGAGGACCAGGGCTGGGGGCTGCTGGGGATGCTGCTATTGTCTGCCGCGCCG
>CAZYQJ010000664.1:0-961 GCA_964649925.1 uncultured Litorilinea sp. | reverse complement strand
GTGGCCGCCGCCTATGCGCTGTGCGCGTGGCGTGACCTGGGCGCGGGTCTATGGCAGCCACGTCCGGGACCGGCGCAAGCCACACCTAGTCTAGACAGCCCACTGGCATTGGCCTGGCGCTTGCACAAAGGTATGTTCATCGGTTGGGCGGTGGGACTGGCCTTCGTCGCTGGCGCGCTGGGGCAGATCGTGCCCACCATCTCCGAAGACATCGGTATGATGCTGACCGCACTGTGGCCCGACCGCTGGGCGGACATGGTCGCCAGCGTGGGCAACCGCGAAGCGTTCATGGCCGTCGCCATCTATATGCTGGCGCTGTTGGCTGGGGTAGTCCTCTATGCCATCACCACCGTCCTCCAGTTGCGACAGCAAGAGCGCGCCAACCTGGCCGAATTGATCTTAGCGAACTCGGTCAGCCGCAGGCAGTGGATGAGCAGTTACCTGACGCTTGCCTGCGCTGGTTCTGCCTGCTTGCTGCTGGTTCTGGGGCTGGCCGCCGGGTTTGGCTGGGCGCTCGCCGCCGGTGACCTGGCCGCCTTACCACGCGCCGTAGGCATGGCGTTGTCGAAGCTGCCCGCGGTCTGGGTGATGATCGGCAGTGCGGCGTTGTTCTATGGGCTGTGGCCTCGTGCATCCGTCTTTACCAGTTGGGGACTCTTGGTGTTCTTCATCTTGATTGAGATCCTGTGGGAAGCTCAAGTGGTGGATTGGGCGACGATGCAATGGACGCCCTTCGCCTATGTCCACTATGTCATCCCCATCGGCGAACTATCGATCCTGTCCCTCTTCGGACTGACCGCGCTAGCCGCCGTGCTGATTGGTCTGGGTCTGCTGGCCTTTCAGCGGCGTCCCATCGGATAAGGTCCGCGAGTGCATCGCGGGTCAGGCGCGCAGCGCTGGGTACAACCGTCTACGCCCCGGTGATGCGCGGCATACGCGTCGGCTCCCGTTCCAGTTCCGC
>CAZYQJ010000663.1:0-3338 GCA_964649925.1 uncultured Litorilinea sp. | reverse complement strand
GCATTCGAGCAGTGGCGTTGCTTTTTAGCCCGGTGGAGCGGGCTTATATATAGGGTTGACTGGCGCTTGATAAGCGCCAGTCTCTGTTTTTAGGGCCGAACCAGACTCCGAGCCCTGTGATCGGGTAGGCGATTCACCAACCGGAGGCTATTAACCCCCTGTTAACCGAACGATAACGACTTCTTCGCAGAGCGCATCCAGGCTTTTAACAGTGTCGCCATAGGCTGTGAGTTGTTCAGGCATGGGTTGCCTGTTCGACATCGAGCAAACAGTCATCACATGGAGTCACCGACTACACTATGGAGACAATGGAGAGTCATGGAATGCGAAAAATTGCCGGTCTGTTGTTACTAAGCGTGATCTTCCTGCTGGCCGCCTGTACGCAGGGAGCGCCTGCCACTGGCGCGCAAGCGCCCGCCGCGGATCAACCGGCTGCGGAAGCGACGGCTGCGCCAGCCGCTGAGGAACCTGCGGCTGAGGAACCGGCTGCCGAGGCGACGGAAGCCCCGGCTGAAGAACCCGCCGCGGATGCGCCTGCCGAGGGCGAAGCCGTTACGCTGCCTGAAGTCAATCCCCTGGAGGTCACCGGCGACATCGTCACCGCGGGTAGCTCCACTGTCTATCCACTGAGTGAAGCGATGGCCGAGCGCTTCACCGACGAAGGGTACTCCGGCAATATCACCATTGACAGCATCGGCACGGGCGCAGGGTTTGAGCGTTTCTGCGTCTCCGGCGAGACGGATATCTCGAATGCCAGCCGTCCCATCCAGCAGGATGAGATCGACGCCTGCGCTGCCATCGGGCGCACGCCTATCGAGTTCCGCGTGGGGACGGATGCGTTGGCTGTAGTGGTCTCGCTGGAGAATGACTTCCTCACCGATGTGACCCTCGAACAGCTTGCGCTGATCTTCTCGAACACGGTCACGAACTGGGACGAAGTTGACCCCAGTTGGCCCGCCGAGCCGATCCAGCGCTTTAGCCCTGGCACCGACAGCGGAACCTTTGATTACTTCGTCGAGGCTGTGATGGAACCGACCTACGGCGATGACGGTGAGGCCGCGCTGTTGGATGCCAGCCCGCAGATGAGCGAGGATGACAACGTACTGGTGCAGGGGGTGGAAGGCAGCCCGTATGCCATCGGCTACTTTGGGTATGCGTATTATGAGGAGAATAGCGACCGGCTGAAGGTGCTCAACATCAACGGCATTGAGCCGAGCGGTGAGAGCGTTGACAGCGGCGACTATCCGCTCGCCCGCCCGATCTTCATCTACTCCGATGCCACAATTATGCAGGAGAAGCCGCAGGTCGCCGACTTTATCAACTTCTACTTGACCTATGTCGATGAGGAAGTGACCGGGGTCGGCTATTTCCCGGCGAGTACAGATGCCCTGAATGAGGCTAGGCAGAACTGGCTGGATGCCACCGGGCAGTAGTGCAAGTAGCCATGATTGCCAAGTGCATGGCAGGGGACTGGGAAGGGGACAGCCGCTTCTCAGTCCTCTGTCTGTTGGGTTGGCATGTAAGGACACACGGGCGGATGCCTGGTAGGAGAAACGACGGATGATGAAAGATATGCGTGTCGCGCGCCCGCCCTATGCTGTGCCTGATTACGCCGAGGGGCAGGTGCAGACGGTCGATCTGCGCAGACGCTTCCGCTGGGGTGAATCGCTGATCCAGGGGTTTCTGGTGGTGTGCAGCGTGATCTCAGTCCTCACGACGATTGGGATCATCTATGTGCTGGGGAGTGAGGCATGGCTTTTTTTCCGCCGCCCAGAAGTGGATTGGCTGGAGTTCGCCACGCGCATCAAATGGCAGCCTGCGATTGGCGAGTTTGGCATTTGGCCGCTGGTGGTCGCCACGCTGCTGACCAGTTTGATCGCGATGTTGGTGGCGCTGCCCATCGGCCTGATGATCGCGATCTATCTGAGCGAATATGCTTCGCAGCGGGTGCGCGCGGTGCTGAAGCCGGTGCTGGAAGTGTTGGCCGGGGTTCCCACGGTCGTCTATGGCTATTTTGCGCTCACCTTTATGACGCCGCTGCTGCGCCGCCTCTTTGGTAATGGGGTGGTGGAAATCTACAACACGGGGTCGGCTGGGATCGTGATCGGTATCTTGATCTTGCCGCTGGTCACGTCAATGGCGGAGGATGCGCTGGCCGCTGTGCCGCGGTCGCTGCGTGAAGCCGCCTATGGGCTGGGCGCGACGCGGCTGGAGACGTCTACCCGCATCGTGCTGCCCGCAGCCATCTCCGGCATCGCCGCGGCCTGCATCGTCGCGGTCTCGCGCGCGGTGGGCGAGACGATGGTGGTGGCGATTGCCGCCGGGGCCGGGCCGCGTAACTTCAATAGCTGGGGGGAAGCGTGGGATGGCCTGGCGCTGTTGAACCCGTTCAAGGCTGCCGAGACCATGACCGGCCACATCGTACGCATCAGCGGCGGCGATCTGAGCTATGACTCGATCGATTACGCCAGCCTGTTTGCAGTCGGGCTGATACTCTTCTTGATGACGCTGGGGCTGAACATCCTCAGCCGCATCATCGTCAACCGCTTCCGGGAGGTGTATGACTGATGGCTGTCCATCCAGGTCTCTCTGCCAATGGATTCCCTGAAGGGGCGCGCGGGGATCAGCAGGTGCAGGCGCGGCAGCGCACCGGATCGCTGTGGGCCACCCTGTTTATGGCGTCGACATTGGTCGGCATCGTCGCGCTGCTGGCGCTGCTCTACAACGTCATCGACAGTTCGTTCGGGTATGTGGCGATCCAGAATTCGATAGAGCCTGCCGCGCTGGTGGCGAGCTATGTCGAAGACCCGGCTGCGGAACTGGCTGATCTCCCTAAGGAGACGTTGATCGCCATGCTGGAGGATCATGTTTCGGCAGGTTTGATGCGCCGTCTGGAGAACGACCAGCCTTTTGCCGAACGTACGCAGCAGAATGTCTATGAGTTGGTACTGGAGCGGGTGGTAGAGCCGAGCATCGTGCGGAGTTGGTCGCTGACGGATTCGATCTTCCGGCGCAGCCAGGTCGAGGCAGAGATGGCAACTATGCCCGGCGCGGTGTTGAGCTTTCGGAGCTGGGTGACGGGCGATTTTGTGACCTCGCCGCAGTCCTCCAAGCCGGAGTTCGCAGGCATCCGCACAGCCATCTTGGGGTCGCTGTGGGTGATTTTGATCACGGTTGTGGTGGCGCTGCCCGTGGGGGTGGGCGCGGCCATCTATCTGGAGGAATACGGCGGCGACAACGGGTTCAACCGGCTGGTCGAGACCAATATCAACAACCTGGCCGGCGTGCCGTCGATCATCTACGGCATGTTGGGCTTGGCGATCTTTGTGCGTACGCTG
>CAZYQJ010000662.1:0-3339 GCA_964649925.1 uncultured Litorilinea sp. | reverse complement strand
CTGCTCTCGCATGTAGATATCTTCCCTATGAAGACGATGACGGTCTGGGCGCAGTGGTTGCGCAGCCTGCTGCCCCAGGTCTCGGAGGCGGACGCGCTGCGGCTGGTCTACCAAGTGACGGGCTATGCCAGCTTGGAGATGCCCGATACCATCGCCGACTTTGCGCTCGGTGAACCCGACTGTGAATACCGCAACATCCCGCTGCGCGACGTCGTGCGCCACGACATGGCAAAGGCCAAGGTGATGTTGCCGCCTGATCTGCCCGCCTACCCCATCATCCAGGGCGGCGGCGCGCCGTGGGATTGGCCGCGCCCGATTGTGGACCAGTTGATGGAGGACGCGCTGCAACTCGGCTATGACGGCTATATCTTCCAGGGGACGCGCGTGCTGCTGGACTTTCCGCTTCAGACCTAGGAAGCGACCGGATCAGACGCCGGAGATGCGGTCGTCTTCGGACAGCCCCGCGGCGGCCAGCGCGTTGGCAACGCTGTCATAGCGCATGATACGCCCGATACGGCCATCGGTCACCTCGAATACGCTCGCCACGACCTGATCGCCGATCACGTCGCCGCTGTCCTGCGCCAGCCACTGGCCGCGCTCTTCGACCACGGCGACCGGGCCGCGCCCATAGATAGCGAGCGGGTGCAGCCGGATATTGGCGCGCGCCACCCACTCGCGCAGTGCTTGTGCGCCCGCCATAACGCCGCGCGGCCCGCCCATCTCCACGTCCGGCTGCACCACCGCAACCAGCCGGTCCACATCGCCGCTGTTCAGCGCCGCGTGCCATTCCTGGACAAGTGACAGTACGGCATCATCCATCATACACGTCCTTTCGGCAAGAGGGGGTAACAACGAAGGTACGCTGGCGATTATACACGGCACAAGCGATCTGTGTGGAGATGCGGCCCGCGGCGCAGACAAAAAAGACGGCTGGGCTTCTGCCCAACCGCCTTCTACATCTATGATAATCGGATATAAATTGGATAACCGGTGATTAATTGAACAGCAGTTCATCACGCCGCGGATAGGCATCCGTGGCCGTGCTGGAGTCCACCTGCGGCACAGGAATCGGCTGGCCCTTGCGGAGGGCTGCTTCGATCCAGGCGCGCTTGGCTGCCTCCAGCCTTTCCTCCAGTTTCGCCGGGCACTCGGCTTGCACCAATGTGCCGGGGAATTCGACGATGCGCGCATAAAAACAGGTCGGTTCATCCCCATTGTCCGGATAGATTTCGACCGTGTACGGCAGCGCTAAATAATCCTCAAGTTTTCGAAAACCCACAGTACTCTCCTCGAATGACACTCCGTGTCGCACGCCGCCCCCTTGCGGCGCGCATTCACCTTGATTGTACACGCAAAGGCCGCCGTCCGGTATGGACAGATGTCCTATCTTTTGTGAAATTTGTCCCAAATACACTAACCCCCCTCCTGGGCCGTGCCCCAGCCGCCGCCGCCCGGTGTTTCGACGCGCAGCCGGTCGCCTGGTTCCAGATGGCGGGTAAACTTGGAGGGCAATTCTTCCACGCGGCCATCAGCGCGGATCAGCAGGTTGCGCCCGCGCGCGCCCGCTCCGCCGCCTGCCAGCCCCCACGGGGCCACGGCGCGACGCTCACTCAGCATCGTCACGGTGGCGGGCGCGGTGAGAACATACTCGCGCACAATGCCATCCCCCCCGCGGCGCAGGCCCGCGCCCCCGCTGCCCGTCCGCAGCGCATAGCGTGCCAGCCGGAAGGGAAACGCCATCTCCAACGCCTCGATGGGCGTGTTGAGCGTATTGGTCATATGCACCTGCACGCCGCTCAGCCCGTCGCTCTCGGCAGATGCGCCCATGCCCCCGGCGATGGTCTCATAATAGGCGTAGGGCTGACCTCCGGCACGCTGCCCGCCGATGGTCAGGTTGTTCATCGTGCCCTGGCTGGCAGCGGGGATGCGGTCGGGCAGGGCTTGGGCGAGCGCGCCCAGCACCACATCGGTAATGCGCTGCGACGTTTCCACATTGCCGCCCGCCACCGCCGCGGGCGAATGGGCGTTGACCAGGCAGTTGTCGGGCGCGATGACATGCACCGGCGCAAAACAGCCCGCGTTCACAGGCACATCATCGCCCACCAGGCAGCGCACCACATAATAACAGGCTGACTGCACGATGGCGATCACGGCGTTGAGCGCCCCGCGCATCACATCCGCCGTGCCGGTAAAGTCGAAGGTGATCTCATCCCCGTCGATGGTGGCGACCACCCGGATCGGCAGCAACGCCACGCGGTCCTCCTCCACCCACTCGATCACGTCCTCGAAGCGATAGACGCCATCGGGCCAATCCGCAATGGCGGCGCGCGTCAGCCGCTCGCTGTAGGCGCGCAGGTGATGGGCATACTCCATCACCAGGTCATAGCCGTGTGTATCCACCAACTCGCGCAGCCGCTGGTCGCCCACGGCAGCCGCGGCGCGCTGTGCCGCCAGGTCGCCGCGACGCTCGTCGGGCGTACGCACGTTGCGCAGGATCAGCCGCAGCAGGTCGCCATCCAGCACACCCGCCTTGTAGAGTTTGACCGGCGGGATGATGATCCCTTCCTGGTAGATTTCCGTGGAGAGCGGCAGCGAGCCGGGACTCATGCCGCCCACGTCGGCGTGATGGGCGCGGCTGGCGACAAAGAAATCGGGCTGATCCGCACGGCCTGCGCCGCTGGTCGGAGCAAAGACCGGGCTGATCATGGTGATGTCGGGCAGATGATTGCCCCCCTCAAACGGGTCGTTGACGATCACCGCATCGCCCGGCTCCCAGGAGGAAAAGCGCGCCAGGATAGTCTGGACGCTGGCGGGCATCGCGCCCAGATGCACCGGGATGTGCGCGGCCTGGGCGATCATGCGGCCCTCGGCGTCAAAGAGCGCGCATGAGAAATCCAACCGTTCCTTGATATTGGGCGAATAGCCGGTGCGGCGCAGGGTAACGCCCATTTCCTCGGCCACCCCGGCGAAGCGGTGGCGAAACAACTCCAGCGAGATCGGGTCCATAGCGTGTTACCGTTCCAGCCAAAGGTTGAGCATGCTGTCCACGCGCCCCTGCCATTCCGGCGCGACCACCACGGTCGTGTCATACTGCAGCACCAGGGCCGGGCCGTCAAAGCGGTTGCCCGCGGCCAGGCGGCTGCGGTCGTAGATGGGTGCGGTAAGCGGCCCATCGGGGCTAAACCAGATGACGCGCTCGCCCACCTGCGCCGCCGACGCATCCAGCCCCACCGTGGGATAGGTGGGCAGGTTGGGCTGTGCGCCGGGCGCGTACCCGCGCACACGCAGCGTCACCGCCTCCACCGGCTCATCGGGCATGGCGTAGCCGTAGCGTTGGGC
>CAZYQJ010000661.1:0-3361 GCA_964649925.1 uncultured Litorilinea sp. | reverse complement strand
GACTCGCCAGGGGAGATGCTTTGGCGTTCTAGGTCGATCTTGCGGATTCGGGATGTGGCCATCTCAGCCGCTTCTCTGTCTAGGAAACGTTCATTGAGGGTCGCGGCGTATCCTCCCCATGCGTAGCCCCTCCACAGGTAGCCTCCTAGTGTGATGAACAGAAACGCTGCCGCAGCGATGGATAGGGTTCGTGCCATCTGTTATGTCTCCCGGCTAGCCTTTGATGCCTGTGAGCGCGATCCCCTGGATAAACTGCCGCTGAGCAAAAAAGAAGACGATAATGATGGGCAGCACCACCATGGTCGATGCGGCCATGAGCAAGCCCCACTCGGCTCCGTGCTCGGACAGGAACACCTGCAGACCCAGTGCCAACGTATATTTGCTGCGCGAGTTGAGGAAGATGAGCGGCCCTAAGAAGTCGTTCCATGCGGCGATAAAGCTGAAGACGGCGGCTGTAGCGAGGGCCGGCATCGCGTTCGGCATGGCGATTTTCCACCAGATCGTGCCGTGGCCTGCGCCGTCCACGATGGCGGCTTCGATCATTTCATTGGGCAAACTCAGGAAGAACTGCCGCAGCAGGAAGATGAAAAATGGGCTGCCCAAGAGGACTGGCACGGTGAGCGGCAGGAACGTATCGACCCAGCCGATGCGGGCAAACAGAATGTAAAGCGGGACCAATGTCACCACCCCCGGCACCATCATGGTGCTGATGACCAGCATAAAAATGGCGGTGTGTCCTGGCGCCCTGAGCTTGGCGAATGCATAGGCAGCCAGGGCGGATGTGATCGTTGCGCCAAGTACGTGGGCCACCGCGATGGTAAGGGTGTTGAGCGCGTAGAGGTGGAGCGGCGCAAACATAAAAGCATCGGAATAATTGCGCCAGATGATCGGATCCGGCACCCAGATGGGAGGCCACACGAAGATTTGCCGGTTGGTTTTCAACGAGGTGGTGACCAACCAAATAAACGGTAGCCCAAAGAGTATCCCCAACGGCGCTAACACAAAGTGTGGCAGAATGTGCCGCAACACCTTGCGTAGGCGCGCGGGCCAGCCGCGTGTGCGCTGGCGCGTCGTGGCTTGCTCACGTATTGCCGTTGAACGTGCCTGTGCCACAAGCTACCTCCTCTCGCCTTCGTAGTACACCCAGCGCCGGGCCGTGCCGAACTGGATCATCGTCAGCACGAAAATGATCACGAACAGGATCCAGGCCATCGCCGAGGCATAGCCCATGTTCTGAAAGACAAACGCCCGGCGATATAGATAGAGCATGTAGAAGAGAGTAGAATTGGCAGGGCCGCCACCCGTCATGATGTAAGCCTGGGTGAATACCTGAAATGAGCCGATCACCCCCAGGACAAGTACAAAGAAGGTGGTAGGCGTCAACATGGGGATGGTGATATGCCAAAACCGACGCCAACGATTGGCGCCGTCAAGTTCGGCAGCCTCGTATAGGTGCTGCGGAATGCCCTGGAGTCCGGCGAGAAAGATGATCATCGCACCGCCGGACCCCCATAGGCTCATGATGATCAGCGAGGGTTTGGACCACTCGACCGAGCTCAGCCACAGGGGGCCATCGATCCCGACGAGGCTTAATCCGTAATTGAGTAAGCCCCACTGTGGTTGAAAGATCCAGATCCACAAGATGGAGTTGGCGACCGCAGGCACAATCGACGGGATGTAGAAGAGCGTGCGGTAGATGGGGATCCCGCGTACCTGCAAGTTCAGCAGGAGCGCGAGTGCTAAGGAGAGGACGATCTGGAGCGGGACGAAGAAGAGCACATAGTAGGCAGTGTTGTAGAGCGACAGCGTGAACAAGCGATCATCCGTGAAGAGGTCCCGATAATTGCCAGCGCCGATCGCCCGCGGTGGGGTGACAATATCATATTGGGTGAAGCTCAACGCGGCTGAGGCAATGATGGGGCCAATCGTGAAGAGCAGAAAGCCAATCAGCCAGGGAACGAGAAATAGGTAAAACGTGAGGGCCTCACGCGCCTTGAGGGTGCCGAGCCACTGGCCGAACCCAAGTCGTTTCATCATGGTTTCTCTCTCTGCTACGCCCGCACGATGCTAGGGCCGAACAGGCTGGTGTGCGTCTTCGGCAAAGCGTTCGAATTCTGCTTCCATTTGGTCGGCGTCCCCCCAGCCGGAATGGACCAGCACCCGGTAACGCAGCGTCAAGGACTCGCCTTGTGGCAGGTGGAATGGCTCGGCCAGCACAAACGCGGGGTTGATGTATCCAAACCCAGGGTTGAGGATACAACGCCAGTGTGTCGGGTAGCGCGGGTTGCTGGGGTGATCAAACATGGCGATTCCCCCCACGAGATCCCTGCCTCCATCCGATGCGCCGCTTAAGTCCACCCACCGTGCCCGTTGATGTTCGACGGCTTCATTTGTGCGCCCTTCGCTGTCAATCGCTTGAAACTTGCCAAGAGAGCGGGCGGCTCGCCAGGATAGGCCCGCGTACCCGCCCCAGGGTGTTTGCTCGTTGATGGGGGTACGGTCGATTTCGACATCGCCTGCGGCGGGCTGGAATGTGTGATGCCAGTCCAGGCGATAGGCCCCTGTCGCATCGGGCAGTTCGATGGATACCGTCCGTTGTTCAATCAGGACCTTTGCGTCGTCGGGCGCACGGTAGTAGAGCACGGTTTTTATCTCTGCGCGCTTGGCGTGCAGATGAACCTCTTCGCCACCCTCGAAGACCGTGCGTCCATCTTGGGCGGCATCCTCTGTCTCTTCCCAGTAGTTGACACCGTTCAGATATTTCCACGCGAACCACAGCCCGCGGTGCCAAACATGATCCCAGGGTTCCAGACAGGTGAGGGGGATGCCGTCGGTGGTCGAGACGGGGTGCAAGAAGGGTTTGCGCCGGTCGGTGGCGAGGTGATAGCGCAAGATCAACGTGTTGCCCTTGACCAACGATAGATCTTGGCCAGGCTGATGGACCCATTGAAAAGATGCTGTCATCATTTTGCTCCAATCATTGGCACTGCCGCGCCGGTCGTGTGTGCATGAGCAGGCGGGATGTGGATGCTACAAGTCGGCAAGTTCAACCGTGCGGCCCGTCTTGGCCGATTCATAGATGCCAAAAATGACCTTCATTGTGCCAAGGTTGTCCCTGCCGCTACTGAGAGGTTCTTTCCCCGTCTGGCAGCACTCAGCAAAGTGGAGGATCTCGTTGATCTTGCCGTCGTCCGTGGGTAGGCCTTCCTGCACAGGCTCCACCGGAACAAAGCCCCGGAATTGTTTATTCCATCTATCGCCGTCATCTGAGTTGCCCAGGCGCAGCGAGGCAACGAGGGCAGGCCCCGCAGATTCGCCATGCGGGGGAACGGCATGGACAGCACCGCACTCGCCCAGGATC
>CAZYQJ010000660.1:0-3363 GCA_964649925.1 uncultured Litorilinea sp. | reverse complement strand
AAATGCCCACATCGCACCCATGCGCCGCTGGACGAAACTCTAGCGGCGCATGGGTCACGCTTCCCCGCTCTTTTGACAGCGTCCTTGGCAGCCTGCATAATAGTTCGTCTGTAGAAGTATTTGCTTTGGGTATCTTTTCGGTTTGCACCCAGTTGCCGCTCACTTCCCCTCACTAACGATCGTGCGGAACTGGCTCGGCGTGAGCCGGATGGATGATGTTTGTGAGAAACCGAACCGAGGACGCAGCATGAGTCAGACAGGCCGCAGATCGATGACCATTCTGTTCATGACGATGTTTATCGTCATGGTCGGGTTTGGCATCATCATGCCCATCTTGCCCTTTTATGCCGAAAACCTGGGCGCAACGGCGACCCACCTGGGGCTTTTGTTCGCCAGCTATTCTATTGTTCAGTTCTTTTTTGCGCCGATCTGGGGCACTATGTCTGACCGCGTGGGCCGCAAGCCCATGATCCTGCTGGGGCTGGTAGGCTTTGGCGTTTCCTTCATCTTCCTGGGCATGGCGAACGCGCTGTGGATGCTCTTTGCGGCGCGCATTATCGGCGGCGTGCTGTCCGCGGCCACAATGCCCACCGTGATGGCCTTTATTGCCGATACAACCGATTCGCAATCGCGCGCCCAGGGGTTGGGCTTGCTGGGGGCTGCGATGGGGATTGGCATGATCTTTGGCCCTGTCCTCGGCGGCTTCCTGGGCGAGTACAGCGCATCGCTGCCTTTTTACGTGGCGGGCGGGCTGGCCTTTGCCATCTCGATCTTCGCGCTGTTGATGCTGCCCGAATCGCTCAGCCTGGAGGCGCGCACCCGCGCCCGCGCTCAGCGCGAGCACACAAGTTTAGGCGAATCTTTGAGGGACATTCTGTCCGCGCTCACCGGCCCGATTGGGTTCGTGCTGATCATCGCCTTCTTTGCCACGTTTGCCAACGCCAACCTGCAAGGAACCTTTGCGCTCTTTTCGCAGGCGCATCTGGGCTTTGGCGAATCGGAGATGGGTCTGGTCTTTGGCGTGATGGGGGGCGCGATGGCATTGGGGCAGGGGTTATTGGTCGGGCGGATGATCAACCGCTGGGGCGAAGAACGCATGATCCAGGTCGGGCTGATCAGCAGCGCCATCGGGTATCTGCTGTTGTTGATCACCTTCAACCTGGTCAGCATCATGGCGGTGATGGCGGTGATGGGGCTGGGGTCTGCCGCGCTCAACCCGGCTGTCAATTCGCTTGCGTCCAAACGTTCGCCGCCGGACGAGCAGGGGCATGCCATGGGCATGGTCGGTTCGTATAACAGCCTGGGCCGCATCTTTGGGCCGGTGGTGGGCGGCGCACTCTTCGACCTGCTTGGCTACCAGTGGCCCTACCTGGTCGGATCGGTCGTGTTTCTCCTTGTCTACCTGGGGTCTATCCTGCTCTTTGCCCGTGAGCGCGCCAAATTGCAGCCGTCGCCTTCACCGCTGCGCGTGTCGCGGCGCTAGGGGCAGGCCGGTAGGCGTGTTGGGCTAGTTAAAGCCCAAGCCGCGTTCTTTCAAGCTGACATAGCGGTTGCGCCCGATGATCAGATGGTCGAGCACCTCGATATCGAGCAGATGTCCGGCCTCGACGATCATCTCGGTCACGCGGATGTCTTCGGGGCTGGGCGTTGGGTCGCCGCTGGGGTGGTTGTGCACGACGATGATCGACGCGCTGTTGGCGCGGATCGCCTCGCGAAAGACCTCGCCCACGCGCACAACCGCCGCGTTGAGGCTGCCTGCATAGACGTTTGCCACGCGCTGCACATGGTTTTTGGTGTCCAGCAGCACCGTGCGCAGGTGTTCTTGTTCGAGCAACCCCATCTCTGCCATGAGTAGGTTGGCGATATCTGCGGGGCTGCGGACTTGCAGCCGCTCCTGGGGGGCGGCCACCAGCAAGCGGCGGCCCAATTCGAGTGCCGCTTTGATCTGTGTTGCCTTGGCCTCGCCCATCCCATGCTGGCTGCACAGTTCGTCAAAACTGGCCTGTGCTAACCCGGCCAGCCCGCCAAACTGCGTCAACAGCCGTTCAGCCATGCGGATCACATTTTCGCCACGCCCGCCGACGCGCAGGATGATAGCCAGCAGTTCGGCGGTGTTGAGCGCACCGGCCCCAGCATAGACCAGCCGCTCGCGCGGGCGCAGGTCTGCAGGCAGGTCGCGGATCATCGGGGTGTAATCAGATCGGTCAGATGGTTCCATTCACTTCTCCAGCCAATGAGCCAAACGCGGCTGCGTTCGACCGCTGCCGGTCATCCGGCAGATGATTCGTCCACTTAAAGATGACGCTAGACCGATGGCTTTGGTTGCTGTCAGTTCAGCGCCGCGGCCTGTACCAGTAGCGTACTCTCGCCGTGTTCGTTTATGCTTTGCAGTTTGGGCATTGCGCCGCCGCGGTGTATCCTATTGGCAGTTTGACACCGGCGCGCCGTGCCGAGTCCACGCACAATGCGGCGCGTTCTTTTTGTCACCAGCCCACGCCTACGCGTGATCTGGGCGTAGGGCTGAGGAGAGGAGCAACATGCGCGTCCAGCTTCTGGCCTACACTAGTCAGAACCCCGCGCTCACACCCCAGACCGTCGCAAATCTGGGCGATCTGGCGACGCTGTGGCAGGGCCTGGGCAGCTTCCCCGAACAAATGATCGAGTTTGCCGGTCGTGTCTGCTACCGCAGCACCCACCGCATGGGCACTGCGCCGGAGTTCATCAGCGCGCGCGTGCGCGAGGGGCATGAAGACATCATCGAGCATGTGGTCGCCACCCTGCGCTTTGACGACACCGACGAACCCTTGCGCTGGCGGATGATGAACCGCCACTGTGAAGTCAGCGACCTGGGCAACGGCAGTTGGATCGTCAGCGGCAACACCCGTGTCTGGCTTGACCTGTTTCGCCGTGAGACAGGGCTGGAAGCGCTGCCTTATCTCTATGCCATCGCGCCCAAGGTCTACGAGGAATTTAGCAGCGCGGTCCAGCCTGCCGACCTGGATCTGCCGCCCACGGCGCGACCGCTGGACGAGAGTACACTCCAGCCCACACAGGACGGCCCCATGCGCGTCACCCTCTTGGGCTTCACCCAGCCTGTGCTGGATAACCCCACGCTGCTGGAGCATCACGGTGCAGCCACCTTTTTGTTTGAAGGCATCAGCCGGGCCTGCACACACCAACTGGTGCGCCACCGGCTGGGCAGCTTCAGCCAGGAATCGCAGCGCTATGTAGACCTCAGCCGCGGCGGCTGGCAGCCGGTTGTCCCTGCGGCGGTCGCCCAGCGGCCAGAGGCCATGGCCGAACTGGAAGAATTCTGGCGCATCGCTGAGGACAAATACGCCAAACTGCGCCAGTTGGGGATCC
>CAZYQJ010000659.1:0-3364 GCA_964649925.1 uncultured Litorilinea sp. | reverse complement strand
AGGGTGGCCAGGATGCGCGTGGCGTTGAGGGCTTTCGCATAGGCGGGCGGGTCGGCAAACCATTGGCCGACCACTTCACGCCCGCTGCTATGGCGATACCGCACCTGTGCATGGCGCTCACCGCGCGGCGCGATGCGGGTCAGCGTCCAGAGACCGGCGGGCAGCCCTGCTTGGCGCGCGGGCGTGGTGTCCAGTTCAATCCGGCGCAGCGCGGCGATGGGCGCGACATAGCCATCTGCCGGTGCATCAGCATGAGGAGAAGTATTCAACGAGGAATCGGGAAGCCCCGTCGATTCGCAGTTCATAGATAGCAGAAAGGACTTGATAGTTTCTTTGTGAAGGGATAATCCGTTATGCAAGCGTCCTACTGGCGCAGGTCAGATGGCGATGCGATGTGCCGCGAGGCATGCGGCAGCCAGGCCAATGACTCCTCGACGCTGCCCAGCGGGACGTACTCCAGCCCGACATAGCCCGCGTATCCCGCTTCCTCCAGCGCGGCCAGCACATTGCGGAAGTTGATCTCGCCTGTGCCTGGCTGGTGGCGGTCGGGGGCGTCCGCAATCTGCACATGGCCGATCCAGTCGATGTGCTGGCGGATGGTGGGGATGAGGTTGCCCTCCATGCGCTGCATGTGGTAGATGTCGTATTGGCAGCGCACATGGGGCGAATCCACGGCGCGGCAGATTTGGAGCATATCGTCCATGCGGTTGAGCAGAAAACCGGGCACATCATAGACGTTGAGCGCCTCCACCGTGGCGACCACACCGGCTCGCTCCAGATAGGGCAGCGCCCAGCGCAGGTTGTCCACCGCACAATCGATCTGCGCCTCGCGCGATACGTCGAGCACGCGCGTGCCGGCCACGGTATGAATGCGCTGGCAGCCCAGCCGTTCTGCCAAAGCCACCGCGTCGAGTAGCGCGCCGCGCCACCAGTCACGCCGCGCGGGGTGGCTGAGAAAGCCACGGTCGCCTGCGGTCATGTCACCGGCGTTCATGTTAAAGAGGGCGACCTGCACCCCGGCGGCCTCCTTGGCAGCGACCACCGCATCTACATTGCCATCGGCGGGCCAAAAGAACTCGACGGCCCCAAAGCCCAGGTCGGCGGCACGCTGAAAGCGCTCAAGCGGCGGCACATCGGTGAGCGTCATGGCGAGGTTGATATCAAAACGGATCATAGATCGGCTTTTCCTCGGATGGTGGGCCAGGATGATGAGAATGCCCTGCTATTATACTGGCGATATCCTGAGAAAAGAAGCACGACAGGGAAAGCGTATCCGTTTAGTGTGGTTTGCGTACAATGCCGATTTTCGCCATCACCCACCGGCCTATCATGGCAAAGAGCGTACCCAACGCCGATCCGGAGACGACGTCGGCAGGGTAATGGTCGCCCAGGTAGACGCGCGAGAACGCGACCAGGCTGGCGATGGTGTAGAAAAACGCACGCCAGCGCGGAAAGTACTGCGTAAAGAGCCAGGCCCCAGCAAAGGCCCCAGCGGAATGGCCTGACGGAAATGACCACGACCCTGGCTTCATGCCGATGACGATGGCCTGGATGATGCTGATGAAAGGCCGCCGCCGCCGGAAGTAGCGTTTGATCGGGTACTCGACCAGACTGGTCGCCGCGACCAGCGGAATCACCGACTCCAGCGCGATCCGCCACCCCAGGCGCGGACGCCACACCGAGATCCCGGCCATCAACCCATACCAGGCTGCTGCACCCGTAAAGATAAAGGTGATGCCGTAAAAGAAGCGGTTGAGAAGCGGGGTATGCGGCAGGTGATTGACGGCCAAAAAGAGCCGCGCATCCAGCGCATCATACGGCTTGAGCCGTTTGAGGACGGCACGCTGTAGATAGGATCGCTGCGGTTCTGCGATGGCTGGCGCGCCCTGCTGCTCCGGGCTAAACACCTCTTGCGCCGCTTCAGAGACAACTTCACGCGTGGTTTCGTCGGCGTTGGTCAGCACGCGCGCTGTCTCTTCCAACACGGCTTCGGTTTCTTGATCAGCGGGTGCGGCCTGGCGCGCGCCGTTCACTTTCTGCGCCGCCTCGGCAGGGCTGGTGACGGGGGGCTGTTCTTTGGCCACCTCTTGAATCTGCGTATCACCTTCACGCGCGGCAATCGATTCGACAACGGCATCGGCCTTTTCCTGGCAGTCTATCGCGGCCAGCGCCGATTGCAGGGCATCACGCACCGGCTCGGCCTCGGCCTTTTGCTCCTCTGTGGGCATCTCCCAGGGAGCTACAGGGGTATCGCCTAGCTTCTGCTTCGGGGGATCGGTTGGTTGTTGCCCCCGTTGATCGGGTGTATCAGCCATGTGGGCCAACCTCCTTATGAACGGAACGTTTCGTTCACCAGGTTAGGTCAGTTCCTGCATGGCTTCTGCAATCTGGATCGCCCCTTCCCAGACATGGCCATGGTCCTCAAACCCCCACCAGGCCGCCAGCACCGCTTGGGCCACCGTCCAGTTGGCGATGCGTTGGCGATCCAACCCCAGCATTTCAGCCAGGATCGCCACACGCCGCATTTGGGCGCGCTTCAGATCGGGCCATTGATCCACGCCCGGCGGGTTCCGAAGCAGCGCGCCTACCTCATAGGCCGGTTCACCGGCCACCCCTTTAGGGTCAAGCGCTAGCCAGGGGGCGCGCGTGGCCGCCAAGATATTCTCATGGTGCAGGTCGCCATGCAGCAGCACCGGCGGCGCGCTGGAGGCTAGCAGGTCACGAAACAGCCCTTCAGCGCGATCCACCAGGCGCGCGGGCATTGGCCCGGTGCCGCCGTCAAACCGGTCGCGCAGCCGTCCCAGCCCTGCTGCCCAGTCTGCCGTGGTGGGGAAGGGATGGTCCGGCGGCAGGGGACGCCACAACGTCTGCATCACCTCGGCGGCGATGCGCGTTGCCTGCTCATCGTCGGGCAGATCGTTTAGGGGCGTGCCAGGCGTCAACTGTTCGATCAGCAGGATTCCCCTGTCGGCGTCAGCATCGAAAAGCTGTGCTGCGCCCTGCCCGTCATAGAGCCGCAGCGCGGCGATCTCGCAGGTCAACTCCTCGTTAGGCACGCCCAGTTTGATCACAACCTGGCGGCTATCCCTGTGCAGTGCCGGGGCGACATAGTTGTAGGAGAGCGGAAAGGGCGGCAGCACTGTCAGATCCCATCGCCGCGTGCACTCGTTGATTAGATCGGGCAGCGCGACCAGCCAGGCTGCTCCCTGCTCGCCGTGGACATCCTGGATAGTGCGGATAAAGTCATGGGGTAGCGGGTGCATGGTCGATCCAGCCAAAGTGAGCGGCGGCAGCGTCCGCACCCTGATTGATGGTGCGGCTGCCGTCTACGGTCATCACGCGTAAGCCGCGATCCTCTGCTTCA
>CAZYQJ010000658.1:0-3380 GCA_964649925.1 uncultured Litorilinea sp. | reverse complement strand
CCCATGTTGCGGTCCACACCCCCGGCGATGATCGCATCAGCGCGACCCTGCACCAGCGTTTCCACTGCGGCGTCAATGGCGGCAAAGCTAGAGGCGCACGCCGCATCGGTGATAAAATTTGGCCCGCGCAGGTTGAGGACATTCGCCACCCGTCCTGACACAATGTTGGGCAGTTCGCCGGGCATCGTGTCCTCGGTGATAGGCGGCAGCATCTGTCCCCAGCGGTCACGCCATTCGTCCAGGAGGGCCGCGCGCGCCGTCTGGGGCAGCGCATCAAAGGTAGGGGTAGAGGCAAGCGCCCGCGCCATTTCGGGGTAGGAAATCCGCAGCGTCGTGCGGTAGTGCATCTCTCCGCCCATCGCCGTCCCCAAGATCACACCGGTGCGCTCCAGGTCGAGCGGGCGGTTGGGATACCCGTAGTCGGCCAGGGCTTCGGCGGCTACGGTCACCGCCCACTGCTGGCCTTCGTCCATGGCGGCGGCTACCTTGGGCGGCACGCGAAAGCGTTTCCAGTCGAACTCAAAACCACGCACCCAGCCGCCGATCTTGCTGTAAGTCTTGTCAGGCACAGCGGGATCGGGGTCATAATAGGCGGCGATGTCCCAGCGTTCGGGTGGGACGTCGGCGATGCTGTAACGTTTGCTGCAGATGTTTTGCCAGAATGTGGGCGCATTGGGCGCATCCGGCAGGATTGCGCCTACCCCCACGATAGCAACAGCCCGTGAGTGTTCCATGGGTTCACCCTTTATGACTCTACCCACGCCACGCCAACCACATCTAAGAGGCCGGGAAAGCGGCATTGAGCCGCTCGGCGACCAAATCCATATCGGCCAGCGTGCCAGCCTGTGCGGTGTAGACGGCAGGGAGACATAGGCTGTCAGCCAGGTTCGGGTCGGTTTGGCCTGCGCCCATACACCAGCGCAGACCACCACACGCAATCTTTAGGGCGGCCTCACGGCTGTGGAGGCGCGCCATAGCCTGACGGGTGGAGATGTCCAACGCGATGGCCTCGGTGGGGGCATCCACAACACGCGCCGCAAAGACGGCAGCGGTTTCGGCAAAGGCGATGAGTTCACCCAGCCGGAAGAGGATGTGTTGGTTGCGCGTCAGCCGGTCCAACCGGCAGCGTTCGAGAACAGCAGCCAGGGCGCGCAGGGCAAGCGCCGCCGTATCTGCACCGTTGTTGGGCTGCTGTTGGTGGATGGCATCGAGCTGCGCCGCCCAATCCAGGTAATAACGCCCGCGCGACTTGAGGTGCAACTGCCAACGGTCACGCGCGACCGTCCATTCCATGATCTCAGACGTGCCTTCATAGATGGTGGTGATCCGCACATCGCGCTTGATCTTCTCCACCATATATTCACGCGTATAGCCATAGCCGCCCAACGCCTGAATGCTGGCCTCCGCCGCGTCATTGCCCGCTTCGGTCGCCAGATACTTGGCAATCGCGCCTTCGGTCTGGAGGTCGCTTTCACCGGCGTCGATACGTTCGGCCACCCATTCGATATAGGCGCGCGCCGCTTCCAGCCGCACAGCATGGGGCACGATCAGTTTGTGGGTATAGCCTTGTTTCTGGCTCAACGGCGCGCCTGCCTGGATGCGCGTCTGCGAGTAGGCAATGGCGCGGCGGAGCGCGGCCCACCCGGCCCCTAGCCCAAAAGCGGCGACCATCAAACGGGTATAGCCAAAGACGGCCTGCGCCTGCGCCAGCCCCTGCCCCTCGACGCCTCCAACCAGTCGGTCGGCGTCTACATAGACATCGTCCAGAAAGAGCGCAGCGGTGTTGCTGGCGCGGATGCCGTGTTTGTCTTCGGGTTTGTTCTGGGTAAAGCCCTCGGCGTCGCGTTCGACAATAAACCAGGCAGGGCCGCCAGGGGCCAGGGCGAGGATCGTATAGAGGTCGGCCACACCGCCGTTGCTGATCCACTGTTTGCGCCCGCTCAACCGGTAGCCGGTGACTGTGCCGTTATCGCTGACGGGAACGGCGCGCGTCTGAAGCGCGGCCAGGTCGCTGCCCGCCTGCGGCTCGGTCGCGCCATAGGCGACCAACAACCCTTCTTCGGCGATACGCCCTATCCACATTTCTTTTTGCTCCGGCGTACCGCCCACGGCGATGGGGTCAGCGCCCAGAAAGGTCGCCAGCACACTGGTAGCGATGCCCAGATCGATGGCGGCCATGGCTTCCGAAACGCGATAGATATCGTATGCGCCGCCGCCCAGCCCGCCATAGGTCTCGGGAATAAAGAGGAGGTGCAGCCCAAACTTGACGGGGTCATACAATTCGGCTAATACGGTGCGCGGGAACTCGTCGTTGTGGTCCAACGTCAAAAGGTAATCGGGAGTCAGTTTGCGTTCAGCGTATTTTGCCAGCGTGGACAGGACCATCTCCAGCGTATCGGCGTCCAATCGTGCCATCGCTTTTCCCTCCTTATGCGGCGGCAGGGAGTCCCTCCGGAGCAAGATCGCAGACATACGCGTTCTACGCACAGCATAACAGCCGCGCAAACCACCACAAGGGCTATGCATCCCTATGTTAAATGTGACATATGTCCCGTGGTGAAGTTGGTACAGAAATACTTTTCATCCAGAGCGCGTTTAAATTTGACCAGTACGGCAGATGTGCTATAATCAGCGGGTGCGTGACATATGCACGTTCTGCAGCCCTGTGTGCTGATCGGGCATCCGCATCAGAAAGGGCGCAGGGACATGCGCCGACGTAGCTCAATCGGCAGAGCAGCTGTCTTGTAAACAGCAGGTTATCGGTTCAAGTCCGATCGTCGGCTCTGCCGGTCGAAAACGCCGGAATGTACCTTAATTCAATGAGATTTGGGCGGGTGCCCGAGTGGACAAAGGGAGCTGACTGTAAATCAGCCGGCTGACGCCTACGGTGGTTCGAATCCGCCCCCGCCCACTCATCCCATCAGGCCTATGGCTGACCTGATGGTGATAAGCCCACATAGCTCAGTCGGTAGAGCACATTCTTGGTAAGAATGAGGTCATCGGTTCAAGTCCGATTGTGGGCTCCTTTCTACCTGCTGGTTGGTCTAGCTCTGGCTGGACATCGGCAGGGATTCAGCCATGCCTGATCCGTGGCCGCCCGCAATGGCTGGGCGGTTCATGCTTCAAAAGACCAGTTTTCTGGCTGGAAGACCTGATTTCTAAGGAGGCCGAATGTCCAAGGCAGTATTTGAGCGGACCAAGACGCATGTCAACGTGGGGACGATCGGGCACATCGACCACGGCAAGACGACGTTGACGGCAGCGATCACCAAGGTGCTGGGGCTCAAGGGGTGGGCGGACACGCGCCGCTTTGACCAGATCGACAACGCCCCTGAGGAGAAGCAGCGCGGCATCACGATCGCGATCTCGCACGTCGAGTA
>CAZYQJ010000657.1:0-3388 GCA_964649925.1 uncultured Litorilinea sp. | reverse complement strand
TGGTCGACAAAATGGCTCATGCTGCCCGCCACATGCCGGGCCAGGGCCATCGCCGCATCATTGCCACTGGGAACCAGCAGCCCCCACAACAGATCAGTCACAGTCAGTTCTTCGCCCGCCTGCAGCCCCATCGTCGCGCCGCCGACCAGGTCACGCGCTTCCACAGTCACCGTGGCGTCGAGATCACCTTGCTCAAACACCAGCAGCGCAGTCATCAACTTGGTCAGGCTGGCGGGCGCAAGTTGTGTCGTGCTGTTGCGCTCGTACAATACCCGATCACTGTCGAGATCGTACACCAAAAAGGCCGCAGCGCTGATATCCTCTACGTCCTGCGCGTTCGACCAGGCACGCAGTTCACCTACCGTCAGCCGCTGCGTCGGCGCAATCTCACGGTCGATCAATTTGGGCGGCCCAAATCCGCACAGCGCCAGGCTCATGCCCACCCATACGATCCACAGAATGAGCCGAACCCCAAGCTGCTGTGCGCCACAGTATCGGGGCTGCGGCTTGACGCCCGTTACTTCCCGGCTTAGAATAGGCCCTACGCTCGGCCCTACATCGCCGGACGCGTTTCCGATCACAATTCGATTCCGCAATGCTGCGTAAGCAGTTGATAGCTCAGGGAGGACGTGACCATGCCGCTCTATGAGTACTATTGCCCAGAGTGCAAGGACACATTTGAGGCGCTCCGGTCTACACCGGAGGCGGATGCACCAGTCGCTTGCCCGTCCTGCCATCAGGTTTCCACTCAGCGCATTCTATCGTTATTCGCTAGGAGCGTCAAAACCTCCGTTTCTGCCTTAGAGGCGGCTCCCATGGGCAGTTGCGGCTGTGGCAGTGGCGCGTGCGGCTGTCATTAACGCGCTTGCTGCCATGTCATCCACCCCACAATCATCCATGACCCCAGCCACGGATGGCCCTGTTGGGCGCAGGCAGATCGTCACCTATAACACCACCGGCCAACCCCGCTACGCCACTCAGGACTTGTCGCCTGCCGACTTTCTCAACCCCCAACCGGGTGACAACTTCTTCCACGGCGAAACGCACGACGCACTGGTGGCCTACCTGGTGCGCTGCTTTCACCATCTCTATCGCTACTACCCATTTGTGGCCGTTCTCAGCAACGCAAAGATCATCTGGGATGACCCTGCCCTTGCCCAACCGGCCCCCGATCTGGCCGTGGTCGCCAACCTGCCTGACCCGCGCCGCTTTCGCAACACGCTGGACGTGGCTGCCGAAGGCGCAGCGCCACACACGATTCTGGAAGTGACCTCACCTCGCCTGGCCGAAATCGATCTGGTGGACAAGCGCGACCTCTATGCCCGCGCCCATGTCCAGGAATACTGGATTATCCAGCCCACACCGTCCACTGAAACGGGACCGGCACGCCTCATAATCCATGCCTACCAACTTCACCAAGGCCGCTACCAGCCTATCCTCCCTGGCGACGACGGCAGATTCTACAGCGCCGCCAACAAGGTTTGGCTGGTTGCAGATGCGTGCGGCGGGTTGTCCGTGATCGAAGAGCGCACCGGACGCACCATCCAGCCGCCAGAAGACGACGACGAACCAAGCGATGCTGCCCGCATCGAGGCCACCGTGCGCGCCCAATCCATCGCCGCGCAGTTGAAACTAGGACGCTAGTTCCCTCGCTGCCCCTCTCCTGATGCCGCATTGACCGGGCTATTGATCCGTGATACAGTGCGGGCAAAGTCCACATCTCAATCCATTGCCTATCACCTAACCTGCCAAAAGTGGAGTTGCCATGCAACGCGTCTGTTTTTTGCTCAAGGTCAAGCCCGAACGGCTGGAGGAATATAAGGCTCGCCATCAGGCCGTGTGGCCTGAGATGCAGGCAGCCCTGCGCGAGACCGGGTGGCACAACTATTCACTCTTTGTGCGTGAGGACGGCCTCCTAGTCGGCTATCTAGAGACCGAGGACTTTGAGGCGGCACGCCAGCGAATGGCCGAACGTGAAGTCAACGAACGCTGGCAGCGTGAAATGGCCCCCTTCTTCGAAGCCTTGGATGGGCAGCGCCCCGACGAAGGCTTGCTGACCCTCGAAGAGGTCTTTCATCTCGACTAGCCCCAGGCCCTGTAACGACAATTGACGGGTTGCAACACGTATGGTATAGTCTAGATATCGCAACTAAACCGAAACTATAACGTTTCTGTTACGCTTACCGATTCTGTCTTTCCCTTTTAAAGAGAATGGTCAGCCGCTGGTTCTTCAGCGGTATCGGCCTCAATACATTTACTGTCACGTTTGCACCTACTTCGATCCGACACGCACCCTGGCTTTGGCCGGGGGGCGTTAGCATCGACAACTTAGCAAAAGTGTTTGCCCCCAGGGTGTGATGGTGGTGGCAATGTCCACCGGTTGGCTGTACGCGACATCTGCCTGTCAGAGTAACGGCTTAGGCTCGTTGCGCTAGCATGTGCGCGCCCTCCGTTCATGGTGGTGTACAGCATCTATCCAATCGTTTACCCACGCTCCTCAGAGCGCGCTATGGTCGGATGCAATGCAACTCGATTGCTACGTTGACGCACCCGATCGATCTATCCATCCTTTTTGATCCATTCGGCCAGTGAAGCCGGCCAATCGAGGAGGCAATACGATGAGGTATAAAACGTTTAGCAGGGTCGCGTTCCTGCTGTTGGCCCTGATTCTGGTGGCGGCCTGTGCAGCCCCCGCAGGTACGGCCCCCCAGACCCAACAAGCAGCCGCCAGCCAGCTGCCGGTTGACGTGCCGCGCGACCAGGTATTTGTGATTGACCAGATCTTCCGGTACAGCGTAACAGAGAACTTCAATCTGTGGGTATCCGGCCCGCCAAACCCGACCCGCCAAGGCCTGCTCTTTGATAGCCTCTGGTATCTCGACCAGCAGACGGGTGCGTGGATCGACTCACTCGCCAGCGAGCCGCCTATCTACAATGAAGATTTCACTGAAATGACGATCAAGCTCCGCGAGGGGATCAAGTGGAGCGATGGCGTAGATTTCACAGCGGACGATGTCGTGTTCACCATCGAGACACTCAAGAACACACCCGGCCTGCTGTGGAATGGCGAAATGAACCTCTACGTCAAAGAGGTCGCGAAGCAGGATGAGACCACCGTCGTCGTCACCCTCAACGAGCCGAACCCGCGCTTCCACACCTTCTTCACCGTACGCTACAACGCCGTCTACATCATGCCCAAGCACGTTTGGGAGAACGTGGAAGACCCGCTGACCTTCACCAACTTCCCGCCGGTCTCGTTGGGCGCCTATGTCTATGAGGCGTCCGACCCCAACGGCTATTGGGAACTCTTCAAACTGCGCGACGATTGGGAAGCCACCACACCGGGTATGCTGACCGGCAAGAGCGGCCCGCCCTATATCCTGACGAT
>CAZYQJ010000656.1:0-3404 GCA_964649925.1 uncultured Litorilinea sp. | reverse complement strand
CCAACTTCAAGATTCAGGAATACTTCAACGACTTTGCCGAGGCATTTGTCAAAGACGCTTCCGACGGGCTGCCGGAAGTGGTGGACGGCTACTTCGCCCTGCCGGACCGCCCTGGGTTGGGGCTGACGCTCAACGAGGACGTGATCGCTGCCCACCCGCAGCGATCCCTGCATTTCAACCTCTTTGCCGACGACTGGCACAAGCGCAACGCTAAAAAGCTGGAGTAGGCAACGGCACGCATGAGGGGATAGCCTGACCCTACCAGCGGCGCTCAAAACCTCGGATTGACAGCGTGCCGGTATCTTGGTACTATCACTATACCAATTGCGCGGGGCCCGGAACCGCGGCCCCGCGCTGTGCATATCCTTCTTCCGCAGTAAGTCACCCTTACCAGAGGAAAGGCCGAGATGGAAATTCGCCAGTTGGGCAGGTCCGCGCTCCAGGTCAGTTCGATCGGGTTGGGCTGTGTCACCTTTGGCCGGGAGATCGACCAGGCCACCGCCTTCACTGTCATGGACCGGGCCATCGAACGCGGCATCACGCTCTTTGACACTGCCGAAGCCTACGGCCAGGGGGCCTCTGAAACCGTGGTCGGGCAGTGGATTCAGGCGCGCGGCGGGCGTGACCGCATCGTGCTGGCGACCAAGGTCGCGGGTCATCTGACGCCCGCCCATGTGTTGGAATCGGCAGAGGCGAGCCTGCGCCGCTTGCAGGTCGATCAGGTGGACCTCTTCCAACTGCACCGCTTCGACCCGGATGTGCCGCTAGATGAAACGCTGGATGCGCTCAACCAGGTGGCGGAACGGGGTTGGGCGCGCTATGTGGGGTGCAGCAACTATACCGCCGCTCAACTTGCCGAGGCCATCACCATCCAGGAACGTCATGGCTGGCCGCGCATGGAATCGGTGCAGCCCAACTATAACCTGGTCGAACGCGGCATTGAGCAGGAATTGCTGCCACTCTGCGCCGAACGGCAGATCGGCGTCATCTCCTACAGCCCGCTGGGGGCCGGGTTTCTCACGGGTAAATACCGGGAATCGGGGCCGATACCCGCCGGAACACGCTTTGACCTGCTGCCCGCCCACCAGAAGATCTATTTTACGGAGCGGGGTTGGCAGGTTGTGGAAGGGCTGCGTGCCCAATCGGAAGCCCTTGGCATCTCCATGCCGCACCTGGCACTGGCGTGGGCCATCGGCCAGCCGGGGATCACGTCGGTGTTGATCGGCGCGCGCAGCACAGCGCAGGTCGATCAAGCCTTCGAGGCCGAGGCCACGGGGTTATCCCCCGAACTGCGCGCCGAACTCAACGCGCTATAGGGGAACCCGCCTTCAGCTGCAAATGAGTTTTTGGTATGGCTATTCTGAAACCGCTCGCGCGCGATACGCTCACCAAGCAGGCCGCCGATACCCTGCGCCGCTTTATCCTGGCCGAAAATGTGAAGCCGGGCGACGCGCTGCCCAGCGAGCGCGAACTGAGCGAGACGCTGTCCGTCAGCCGCAACATCGTGCGCGAGGCGTTGACCGTCCTGGTCGCCGAAGGGCTGATCATCAAGAAGCCGGGCAGTGGCATCTTTGTTACCGATTTTGACCCGGCCACCGTCACGCCGCCGATTGCGGTGAGCCTGGACTATGATGGCCGCGATCTGTCGGCGCTCAGCGAGGCGCGCGCCGCTGTCGAACTGGGCGCAGTCGAGTTGATGGTGACGCGCATCACCGGCGCGCAGTTGGTGCAGTTGCAGGAGATCAACCAAGCGCTGGCCGAAAAGCTCGATCAAAACCGCGGCATCGTTCACCACGATATCGAATTTCACACCACCCTGTTTGAAGCAACCCACAACCCCGTCTTGGTGGATTTGATCCCGCTGTTGGTGGAGTATTTTCGCCTGTCGGTGGCCCAAACGCCGGATGTCATCACGCGCGGCCACAGGCGCATCGTCGACGAGCACCAGCGCATCATCGAAGGGCTGCGCCAGCGTGACGTGGCCGCGACACGGCTCGCCCTCCTGGCGCATCTGGACCCCACCGGCATCACACCGTGGAGCAAAGCGTCGGCGCGATGACGCCAGGTCTGTCTCCCGGCCACACCATGACGACCGTTCCCAACCACCGATTCAACAGAAAGTAAGACCGGCCCATGCCCACCCATCTACGCGGCATCTATCCTGCGCTCATCACCCCGCTGACCGACGACGGCAGCGCCGTCGCATACAACAGCCTGCGCCGTCTGGTCGAACGGCTGATCGGGGCCGGGGTTCACGGCTTTTTTGTCTGCGGCGGCAGCGGCGAAGGCATCCTACTCAACGAGGGCGAGCGGCAGCAGATTCTGGAGACCGTGCTGGATCAGGCGGCGGGCCGCGCCCAGGTCATCGCCCATATTGGCGCAGTCTCTACGGCGCAGGCGCAAGCATTGGCGCGGCATGCCGCCAGTCTGGGCGTAGCTGCGGTGGCGGCCATTCCGCCCATCTATTTCAAGGTCGATGGGGCCGCGCTGCGCGACCATTACCGGCTGATCGCCGAAGCCGCGGGGGACACCCCGCTGTGGGTTTACAACATCCCGAGCGCCACAGGGGTGGAGATCAACGCTGGGGTCATGGCCGACCTGATCACGATCCCTACGGTGCGCGGCATCAAGTATTCGTCGTATAATCTGTTCGACATGCGCCGCATCGTCGAACTGCGTGAGGACATCACCGTCCATTCGGGGTTTGACGAGGTGTGTGTGGCCGGGCTAAGCATGGGCGCACACGGGGCCATCGGCAGCACCTATAATGTGCTTCCGGCCACCTTTTGCCGGATCTATGCGGCGGCAGTGGCTGGCGATTGGGCCACAGCCCAGGCCATCCAGGGGGAGGCGAACCGTGTGATTCAGGCGTTGATCGCCGCCCCATTGATCGCAGGGATGAAGGCGATCTTGAGCGAGTGGGGGATCCCGTGCGGCGGCCCGCGACGTCCGCAACGCCCGCTCAGCGACGAGGAGCGCGCCCGCCTGCTGTCTGCCGTGGATGCCGCCGGGCTGGCGCGGCTGGAAGCCGAAGGGAGCGTCGTCAGCAGCCATGAATCACAGCTATCCGGTTGAACTCAAACACATCTTCATCTCCCCCAGCCACAACTACTTTGGCAAACCCAAAGAGGGCCCTGGCGATCATCCCACGGTGGACGTGGCGGAGGTGGAAGCGCGGGCTGGGCGCGGGCTGGTGGGCGACCGCTACTTTGGCGTGGCGGCGCATTTTGAAGCGCAGGTCACGTTCATTGCCTGGGAGGTCTTTGCTGCGCTCCAGACGGAATTCAACCGGCCCGGCCTGTCGCCCATCCTTACCCGGCGCAACCTTGTGCTGGCCGGGGCAGCCCTCAACCAGTTGATCGGCCAGGAATTCAGCCTGGATTTTGGCGGCCGTGCCGTGCGAT
>CAZYQJ010000655.1:2056-3407 GCA_964649925.1 uncultured Litorilinea sp. | reverse complement strand
ATTATCACAGTGTCAGTCATTGTCGGGCGGTTGTTGAGCACTTCGCTGGCAGCATTTGCCTTTGCGCGCCTCCGGTTCAGGTTGCGTGATCCGCTCTTCATCCTCGTGTTGGCGACGCTCATGATCCCCTACCACGTGACCTTGATTCCCACCTATATTCTCTTTCAGCGGCTGGGATGGGTGGATACCTTCTTGCCGCTGATCGTGCCGGCGTGGCTGGGCATTGGCGCCTTTTATATCTTCTTGCTGCGTCAGTTTTTCTTGACCATCCCCAGCGAAATGGACGATGCGGCGCGCATCGACGGCTGCAACAATCTCATGATCTACTGGCGGATCATTCTCCCCCTCTCCAAACCGGCACTGGCGACGGTGACCATCTTCACCTTTTTAGAGCAGTGGAACGACTTCCTCGCACCGATCATCTACCTGAATTCCACGAAGAACCACACCCTAGCAATCGCCATGCAGTTTTACCGCCAGCAGTCTAGTGGCACCATGTTCGGCCCCACACGTACCTGGTCACATCTGATGGTGGTGTCGCTGTTGGTCATGCTGCCCTGCCTCTTGCTTTTCTTCTTCGCCCAACGCTATTTCATCCAAGGTGTCGTTGTCAGCGGCGTCAAAGGATAATGTATGACTGACCAGAAAGATCGAGCTGTCTCCGAACATCTCGTGTTCCAGTTCCATCAGAGCTCTCGACTGCAGATCGGGTTTGAGTCCGGCAGGGTTCGAGTCGATATCCAGGTTGAGAACGAGCAGGGGTGGTCTACGGTGGCCTGGCTCGTGCCCCCGGTGCTGGAACGGCCTGATCAGATCTCACAAGGCTGCTACACCGGGGCGACAGAGATTGCCGACGGCGTTGAGCTTCACACGAGCTTTGTGTCTGATCCTCAATGGGAGGTGATCGACGTCGTGCGCTCCGGCCCCGGCGGACTCGCTATCGAGCGCACCTGGCGTTATGCCGAGGGCGACGACCTCTGTGTGGCTTTACGCTTTGAAGTCGCTTGCCAGGGGACAGAAGCTGACTTCTGGATGGTGCCGGGGGTGTTGGTGAACGGCAACCCAGCTGAGGGAAGCGGTCTACATCGTGTCGCGCCGAGGGGACAGGGGCCCCAGCCTGGGCTGCTGTACCCGGAAGGATGGGACTTCGCAGGTATGCCGTGGGCCTTTTCCGAGGAACTGCCCGTGCCCGCCAGCTGCTGGCTGCAACGCGACGAAGTGGGTCTAGGGCTGTTTGCACAGCCCCAACGTGACCTGCGCGATCTGTTGGCGGCAGTGAGCCTCCAACGACGTGTGGAGGCTGACGAGTTGGCCATGGTGGTCTATCTGCCCCGGCGCGACATGCCGTTAC
>CAZYQJ010000655.1:0-2046 GCA_964649925.1 uncultured Litorilinea sp. | reverse complement strand
TGTATCGTGATAAAAATGGATTCACGCCTGGCCGTACAGAGTGGTTAGCCATCCGCGGGGAATGGAGCTACTCCCGACGTTTTCATGTGCTCGTCACTCACGACGCCCATCCGTTACGTGTTTATAATCGGGCGACATGGGAGGGCGCAAGCGATGCACGATATTTGCCCCCGTTTGACTTCGCAGAAGTGGAGAGGCTGCGCACCGATTACCTGTTGGAGCGGCATCTGGTCGAACGTGGTGACATATGTGGCATTGTGCAGTCGATCCGGGCCGACGGCTCGCCGATGCAAAACTGGCTGACTGATGGCTTCTGTGGCCGCAATGTAGAGTTCGCCTATGTACTCTATGCACAGGCCCTGCGCACCGGCTCCATTCGCCTGCGGGAAGTGGCCATCAAGATATTGTCGTTTTTTACCTCGCATCAGTTCCCCAATGGTCTCTTCTTCTCGCTGTACAATCTAGACCAAGATCGTTGGCAGGGGCATTGGCCTGGCGACTATGCCTGCCTGACGCGCCTGATGGGTGAGGCTGCCTGGAATTTGGTAGAGGCAGTACAAATCGTCGAAGAGCCGGATTTGCGTTCGCGAATCCTCAGTTTCTGTCGCCGACTGGCCGACTTCATGGTGGCGCATCAACTGCCCAATGGCAGCTTTGGCAAGCGCTGGCTTCCCAATGGCACCTTGGAAGAGGATACGGGGACTAATTTCAGCTACATCACATGGTTCCTCTGCCGGCTCTATCAAGTGGATCCGCAGCCTGCATATCTGGCCGCAGCAGAACGCTCCTTTGTGCGCATTCGCGAACTTGTAGAGGCCGGGGCTATTTATGGCGATTGTCTCGACGCAGGCTCGGTTGACCGCGAGGCTGCCATTGCGCTACTGCAGGCACTCAATGCGCTTGTGGAAGTAACAGGAAACGCAGAGTATCTAGGCTATGCTCAGCGAGCGGCGGAGTATGCACTTACCTGGCAGTATGTCTATGACGTGTGTTTTGAGACAGACAGCGTATTAGGCAAGGCCGACTTCCACTCGGCCGGCATGACGTTGGTATCGGTAGAGCACCCGACCCTGGATCCCTATGGGGCACAGCTTGGGTATGAACTGCTGCGCCTGGCTGCCTTCAGCGGCGATTCACACTATCGGGATCGCGGCCGCGCGGCAGTTCAGGCCGCGCAACAGATCATCGCCCGGCAGCCGGGCGAACATGGCCTTCCCTTTGTCGGTGCGCAGCCGGAGCAACTGAATACGCGTGACTGGTGTTACGGTTTTATCGGCCTGGGAAAAGGCGCGATTCGGGTCCTGATCGCCTGGCCCCATGTACTGAACCTCGGCGCGCTTATCCGCATTCGGCGAGACTTCCCCAGTGAGCGCTTTGATTAAGATATGTTGCCGCTAGCGTTGGCGAATTATGTTTATCCACCTGATTCTCATAGGGCGATCGAGACCACCAGGTAGGATGCTCGACAACGGCCGGATCAGACAAATGTTTCTGGTCCCGCACGTGCTTCTCCGGAGTTATCGGTAAAGTGCTGTGCCCAACGCCACCGCCAATGGCTAAACTGACCCATCGTTGGTAGCCGCTTTTGTCATCATGCCATGCCTCGATTGCCCCGGCACGGTACTGGCATCGTCCGTTCACCCTTTCTCCTTGTTTCGCTGGGCGACTATGACACATTCTCCGGCTTAGGGCACGCGTAGCCGCTCCCACTGCAATAGCGCACCGAGGCTGACACCCGATCCCTTTCTGTCTACCTATGGAACCATAGTGCGCGCCTAACAACTGGGGCCACTACACCCTCTGACAAACTTAGCGAGCAACGCTGCCTCCACAAGCTAAGCATTCATCCGATGTTCAAGTGAGTCATTGCATATCCGCAACAATTTCCCAGTCAAGCCACCGCCCTCAGCTTGCGCCACTCACAGTCACGTCGAGTGACTGTGAACTGTCTTGACCAGTCACACGAAATTGTAGTCCAGCTGTCTCCAAGGGCAGTTCAAAAACCACGTAGCAGGTTCTGACAATACCTGGATTTAGTTCGACCCA
>CAZYQJ010000654.1:0-3407 GCA_964649925.1 uncultured Litorilinea sp. | reverse complement strand
GGTGCGGCTCCAGTCGATGTCCTCGAACGAGAGGAACAACGTCTTGAGCAAGCCCTGCCCCTGGCCGCGCACCACCTCACGCTTGAGCGACCCCAGCCCGATCCGCATCATCATGTCGTAGACATTCATGGGGCTAAAGCCGCCGCGGAAAAGCGTATGCTTGAGGCGTGTCCGCATCCCTGGGTGGACGGCCATAAAGCCTTCTTGCAGCAGCCAGTTGTTGACATGGATGAACTTGTGGAACGGCCCAACCCCGTGATCCGACCTGACCAGCAGCGTTGTGTCGTCGGGCAGCGTGTCCACGATCTCGGCCAACTTGCCGTCCAGGTATTGGTAGTAATCGCGGATGGCATGGCCGTACTTCATCGCCTGGTGCGGGTCATGCAGCGGGTGCTGCTCGTCCATGTACTTCCACAGCGCATGGCTGATCGTGTCTGTGCCGTTAAAGACCACCATGGCGAAATCCCACGGCTCGCGGCGGCGCAGATAGTCCAGCGTCTGGAGCCGCACGTCGGTGGTATGGTAGAGCTTGTGTAGAAACGCCTCCACCCCCGAATCAGAATAGGCCTGGCCTGGATCGGGGTAGAGGATGTACTCCCCCACTGCGTCCACGATCTCCTGGTACAGACCGGTAGGGTAGGTGATGGTCACCTGCGTGCTGGGTGCGGGCAGCCCGGAGATCAGCGCGCCGTTGACCGGCGTGGGCGGGTAGGTCATGGGGATATTAAGCGCACAGACGCGCCGCCCGGCCTGGCTCAACAGCGTGTAGATCGTCGGCGCGGCGCAGTCCAGCGCGGTCACGGGCGAAAAGGTGTAGCTGTCCGCATCGCGCGCGATCCAGTCATAGAGCCGGTGCTTGCCCGGATTAACGCCGGTGGCGAACGTCGTCCATGCCGGGCCGGTCATGGGCGGAACCGTGCTGCGCAGCGAGCCGTGCGCGCCCTCGTCCATGATGCGCTGCAGCGTGGGCAGGTAGCCCGCCGCGGCCCACGGCTTAATCAGGTCAAAGGTCGCACCATCCAGCCCGATCACCAACACCTTGTTAGGGTGGGCGGCAGGACGGCCCTGATCGCCGCGCGGCGTGGCCGCGACCATGGGCGCTTCCTCCGGCGTCGCGTCTGCCGCAGTTGGAACAGCCGCTGTCTCGGCAGGCGGAGCCGCCTCCTGCGCGGGAAGATGCGCCGCATTAGGTGACTGCTCAAGCTGGCGCAGCCGCCATTCCAGAATGCCCACAGTCTGGGCCAGGTCGCGGATGCGGTTGGCCTGCGCCGAGATCGTCACGCTCTGCGACAGCAGCAGCACGACACAGAACAGCACGCCCAACACCAAGATCAACGTGGGCGCATAGGTTACCGCAAAGAAACGCGCCAGGAAGGACAACAGCGGCGAAAAGACCGCAAAGATAAAGATCGCAAAGCTTGCCCCCAGCCAGACCAGCGAGTACTCCTCGCGCAGCCGGTGCTTGCGCACCAGTTGCAGCGTCACCACAAGCAGGATCAGGCTAAAGGCAATGCCTATTAGTTGTTGTTCGATGGGAATTGGCATCCTCCCACTCCTTATGCCATGCGGCGGGCTGCCTCAGGACTCTGTGCCGCGGGTTTGGATGATCTCAGGTGCGGTCACAGCCGGACTATGAGCGGCAAGGCTGTTGGGCTGCGATGCGGGATGCCCATTGGCATACGCGCCGTTGGTATGTTTGCCGTTGGTGTAGACCCCATTGGTGTGGAAGCCATCGGCGGGCGCAATCTCCTTGAGCGCCGACGTGACCATCGCCACGGAAACCTTGCAGGCGTAGTAGATAGATCGCCAGGCGTTGATCGAACTGATGCCCGTCATGCGCGCCCGCATCCGCACTGGCATCTCCATCTGGCGCAGACCGGCCTTATGCACGATCACGCGGCTTTCCACATCCGGGTAATCTTGGGGCAAGTAGGTCGCCAGCACGTCGATGGCCCGGCGGTTCATGGCGCAGAAACCAGAGGTAGTATCGGTGGCACGGTCGCCGATCAAGAGCGAAACGGCCCAGCGGAAAAAGCGGATGCCGACGCGCCGCGCCCAGGGGATATGCCAGTCCACGCCTGTCTCTAGAAAACGCGAACCGATCACCATATCGGTTTGGCGGTTGTGCAACACTTCAAGCAGCAGTTTGATCTCGTCGGCGTTGTGCTGCCCGTCGCCGTCCAGCCGGATCACATAGTCATAGCCCAGGTTGCGTGCGAACTTGAGCCCGGTCTGAACCGCGCCGCCGATCCCCAAATTGAAAGGGTGCTGCACCACCAACGCGCCCGCTGCCTCGGCCTCCAGGGCCGTATTGTCCAGCGAGCCGTCGTTGATGACCAGCACATCGGCGTGGGGAAGCGCCCGGCGCACCCCGCTGACCACTTGATAAATCGCCCCCTGCTCATTATAAGCGGGGATAATAACCAAGACTTTGTCTAGTTGGTTCATGTTCGATACGCTTGATTTCACCCTCTGCGCTGTTTCTTATTCCCAGCCAAAACCTGATAGCTCGCAGTTGTCTAGCTAAATCAGCGAGCATCCAGCGTACGTCCGAGCGTGGGCAGTAGAGCATGATGTACAGGACGCGCACGACCATTATCAGGGTTGGAGCCGTCATAATGGCTGTCTATCCGGGCGAATGATGCGGGTCGCCCTCCCGCACTACCGGCATCTCACGCCGCCAAGGAGATGCATCGCCCCCTGCTGAGTCAGCAGTCATTTCATTAGACGTGTAGAGGGTGAAATAGGTACGGCCCCCGTAGAGGGTACGTCCTGGGCAGATGGTTTGTTCCGGCGGAAAGGGTACGTTGCGCTCTATGTTTCGCTGATATTTATGTAAGCAGCACGCCGCTTTCCCGCCAAAACAAAACCGGGGCAGAGACTTCAGTTTAGTCCCTGCCCCGCAGTTTGTCCAGGTAATCGAAAACGGCCAATGGGGGATCAGCCGTGTGGCCGCAGCCTAGCCGCGGTGATGGTCAATCCCTTCATAGCGGTCGACAAAGGCGCGGATGATCTCGGCGTCAACCGTCTCCAACGCCAGCCGTTTGCGCCACGCCGTCAGCACAATCGGCGCGCCCATGTCTTGATGCAAGGCCAGGCTGCCGTCCAGCGTCCAAGTCGGGTCATTGCGGGTCAACACCACGTTGCGCCCCTGTGCGAAGTAGGGTTCAAGGACTGATTCCAACTCGGCAACCAGGTCAGGACAACCGTCGGGGCACTGGTAGTAGATCACCACCCCGCGATCCTCCAGGTTGTGAACCAGATGCTCATAGCGGATGGGCTGCGGCTGGTGGCCCCAGGCGACCAGGTTTTCGTAATGCGGCCCGGAGGTGGGCGGCGTGCTGTTGTAAGTCACCGGCGAAAAGCTGCCCAGGGGGATGTGCAGGTTGCCCTGCGCCGGGAAGGTT
>CAZYQJ010000653.1:335-3411 GCA_964649925.1 uncultured Litorilinea sp. | reverse complement strand
ATCGGCGACTATTTTATGGGGGTGATTTCAGGCGCAACGCTGCCACGCAGTAAGCCCGATCCAACGCTCTTTCTGTTATCCGCGGCGGCGGCAGGCGCATCGCCTGCGGCCTGCATTGTGGTGGAGGACAGCATCCATGGCATTGCCGCCGCGCGCCGCGCCGGTATGCCGAGCGTCGCCGTAGGCAAACTGGCGGATAGCCCTGCCCTGGCCGAACTGCTGGAGTCGCAGCCGGGGCCGCCCTGCCTCGCGGTGACCAGCCTGGCCGATCTGACGTGGGAGGCTTGGGATCATCTGTGGGAGTACAACCGTGTCTGATGTCGCGCCTTTGCAGCGGTACGCCGGGACGCTGGCGCAAGCGCCCTCCTGGTTCACCACGCGCGATGGGGCGTGCCTCTTCTTCCGCACCATCCGGCCCGATGACGTCGCTGGTCTGATCGACCTGTTTGACCGGCTGTCGCCGGAATCGCGGCGGCGGCGCTTCCACGGCAACCCCGACAAAGTTGACGAGCGGTTGAAGTGGGCGACTGCCCGCGCCCTGGCCAATGTCGATAACCGGACGCTGGGCGGCGCGGTTTTGGCGTTGGAAGTGGATGCCGGAGGGATGGAGCACATCATCGGCGTCGTGCGGCTGGGCCGTCCCCTGGACGAACCGGACAGTCCGGAGGCAGAGGCGGCTGTAGTCGTCCGCGACGACTACCAGGGGAGCGGGGTAGGCACAGAATTGCTGCGCCGCATGGTGTTGCTCGCCAAGCAGATGGGGCTGCAAACCATCGTGGCGCAGATCGAAGCCGACAACGAACCTGCGCTGCGTGTCTTTCGCAGCCTAAAGCTGCCCGTCGAGGTAAACGTCCACCGCGCCCAGACTATAATGCGTTTTGAAGTGCCGGAATAGGCGTCAGCCCCTACCGTCCCCCGGCGTCCGACGCTTCCTCACGCAGATTTTGAATCGCTCTTCTTCGTCGCAGCCTTCGCCGTCTTCTTCTTAGCCGTTGTTTTCTTGGCAGACGGTTTCTTAGCAGTGCTCTTCGTCTCAGCCGCCTTCTTACTCGCGGACGCATTGCGTTTTCTCCCTTTGGTCCCCGCGCCGGAGGCAGCCTTGGCCGCCAACAGCGCCAGCGCGTCTTCCAGCGTCAGGCTTTCCGGCGTTGTGTCTTTGGGCAGCGTGGCGTTGATCTTGCCATGTTTGACGTACGGGCCGTAACGCCCGGTCAACACCTGGACGGGGCCGCCATCGGGATGCTCGCCCAACTCGCGCAGCACGCTGCGGCTGCCGCCGCGCCGCTCTGGGGCTGCGGCCAGCAGTTCCAACGCCCGATCCAACTCAATGTCCAGCACATGGTCATCGCCCTTGAGGCTGACAAAGCGGCCATCATGCACAATGTACGGCCCAAAGCGGCCCACCCCGGCCTGCACCGGTGAGCCCGATTCAGGGTGCTCGCCCAGCGAGCGCGGCAGGCTGAGCAGTTGCAGCGCCAACTCCAGCGTCACCTCGTCGGGCGACATCCCCTTGAGCAGGCTGGCGCGCTTGGGTTTGGCGCGCGTCTCCTCGTCCTCGCCCAACTGCACATAAGGGCCATAGGGGCCGGTCTTGAGCAGTACGGGCTGGCCCGTGTTGGGGTCCTCGCCCAAGCGTCGGGGGCCGCTGCTCTTCTGGCTGAGGATCTCCAGCACCATCTCTTTCGTCAGGTCGGCAGGCGGCAGGTTGGGCGGCAGCCCGGCAGTCAGGCGGTCGCCGTTCTCTTCGCGCGCCACATACGGCCCAAACTGGCCGATGCGCACTTCGGCGTCCAGCCCTTCCAACTCGACGGCGCTGACCACGCGTGGATCGATCAAGGCTTCCTTGGTGCGAACCTGGTTCTCCAGCCCCTCTTCACCCAAGAAGAAGGTACGCAGGTAACTCAGCCAGTTGGCGTCCCCCGCGGCGATGTCATCTAACTCCTGCTCCATCGTGGCGGTGAAGTTGAGATCCACCAAATCCTGAAAGTGTTCCTCCATCAGCTTGGTGACGGCAAAGGCTGTGAAGGTGGGCACCAGTTCACGGCGCTGCTTGAAGGCATAGCCGCGCTCCTGAATGGTGTCGATGATGGTGGCATAGGTGCTGGGGCGGCCAATTCCCTCGGATTCCAACGCTTTCACCAGGGTCGCTTCGGTGTAACGTGCGGGCGGCTTGGTCTCATGGCCCACGGCTTCCACGTCGCGACAGTCAACCACCTCGTCCACAGCCAGCGGCGGCAGCGGGGAATCCTGGCTTTCGAGCGCAGCCTCGGGGTCGTCCGAACCTTCGACGTAGGCGCGGAAAAAGCCTGCAAAGAGCACGGTGCGCCCGCTGGCGCGAAAGACCGCGTCGTCCACTTCGATGGTGGCCGTGGTAAAGCGCAGCCGGGCATTTGCCATCTGGGTCGCCACGGTGCGCTTCCAGATCAGGTCATAGAGCCGCGCCTCCTGGCCCGACAGCGGCAGGCGATCCACCGGCAGCATCCGGTCTCCCGCCGGGCGAATCGCCTCATGCGCCTCCTGCGCGCTCTTGGCGTGCGTCTTATAGTGGCGCGGTTTGGGCGTCAGATACTCCTGGCCGTATAGCTCTGTGACACGCTGCCGCGCCGCGTTGATCGCCTGGTCGCTCAGGTGCACCGAGTCCGTACGCATATAGGTGATGTAGCCGTTTTCGTACAGCGTCTGCGCCACGCGCATCGTCTCTTTGGCGGTCATGCCGAGCTTGCGGTTGGCCTCCTGCTGCAAGGTGCTGGTCGTAAAGGGTGGGTAGGGGGATCGAACCGACTCTTTTTCCTCCAGCGCGCTGACCCGCCACAGCCCCTTCAACAGCCGTTCGGCCAGGGCTTCCGCCTGCGGCTGGTCGAGCAGCAGCACCTCTTTGGCGTTTTTGCCATTGGCAATCTGCCCAGTGTGTTCGTCAAAGTCGCGACCTGTCGCCACGCGCACGCCGCCGACCGAGATCAACTGTGCCTCAAAACGGTGGTCGGGCTGGTCGGGTCGCTTGTTGAGCAGGGCGCGGAGGTCCCAATAGGTTCCAGCGCGGAAAGCGCGGCGCTCGCGTTCACGCTGCACCAACAGC
>CAZYQJ010000653.1:0-325 GCA_964649925.1 uncultured Litorilinea sp. | reverse complement strand
GCCGCACCGCCACGCTTTGCACGCGGCCCGCGGAGAGTTTGGGCGCAATCTTTTTCCAGAGCAGCGGCGACACCGTGTAGCCGACCAGCCGGTCGAGGATGCGCCGCGTCTCCTGGGCGCGCACCAGGTTCTGGTCGATCTCGCGCGTATCGTTGAGCGCGTTGAGAATGGCGTCACGCGTGATTTCGTGAAAGACCATGCGGCGTACAGGCACCTTGGGCTTGAGCACTTCGCTCAGATGCCAGCCGATGCTCTCGCCTTCGCGGTCTTCGTCGGTCGCCAGGATCAGCGTATCCGCCTTCTTGAGTTCTTCCTTGAGCTTGGC
>CAZYQJ010000652.1:0-3420 GCA_964649925.1 uncultured Litorilinea sp. | reverse complement strand
GGCCAAACTGCTCCTTCCAGTTAGGCCGCGTGCGGCTGGGCAGCACCAAGACATCAAGCCCCTGGTAATAGGCAGGCATGTCGCTTGAACGGATCCGAGGGGCGATCTGCACACGGTCGGCAATGCCGAGTTGGTGCGCCAGTTGCAGCAGGGAATTTCGCTCGCTGCCTTCCCCCACGATATACAGCCGCCACGCCCCATCCAGCCCGGCGCAGGCGCGCAGGAGCAGGTCGATCCCTTTTTCGGGCAGCAGCCCGCCCGCATAGCCGATACGCAGCGGTCCATCCAGGTTGCGCCGGTCCGGGGCCGGGTGAAAGAGGTCGGGGTCTACGCCAAACTGGGGCAGGACGGCCAGCGGCCCGCGATAGCCCTTACGGCGCAGCACGTTGGCCGCCTCATGGCTGCCCGCCAGGGCATAACGCGCCAGTTGGTAATTGGCGCGCTCGAACCAGGCAAACGGTGGCGGATAGCGGCGATAGAGATTCTGCCAGGTGAAAAAGAGCGCGGGGATGCCCTGCCGCTGCACGGCAGACAGCCCCAGATAAGTCGCCAGGTTATAGGGTTCTTCGTCCATGTGTAGGAGATCGGGGCGCAGGCGGGCCAGTTCTTCCGCCAACATGGGGTAGTGATACAGGTGAAAATTGCCGTTGAACCGGATCGGCAGCGTGCGGAAGGTATAGCCCTGGGTATATTCAGGCACAGCGGCCTGCGCGCCGCGGCGGTCGCGCCACGCCGGAGGAACCAATACCGTCAGTTCTACGCCATGCGCGGCAATCGCCTCTGCCTTACGTTGATAGGCCCCTGCCACCAGAGCCTTACTGACCATGACTACGTGCATAAGGCCATTCTACTCCAGTCCAAGGCCGAACCCGAAAGCCGCATGCCGGTGCGACCGGCGCAGACCTCGCCGCGGCGGATGTGGACGTAACAAATACGCTGCGGCAACGTCATACAACATGAAGTCAAACGTGATAGGACGGCTGTGTTGAGGCGCGCCGTTTACTTGTGGGAGAGTTAACACAATGCAGAATGAATGGGTCCACGAGATGCGCGGGCTGCATCAGGCGCATTTCGTGAAATGGCAACGACAGGCAGGACGCTGGCTAATCGCCGGGATACTGGGTGCAACGCTGGCACTCACCAGTGCAGGCGGCATCGCCCAGGCGGAAGACGGCGAAACCGTCCATGTCATCCGCGCCGGGGAAAGCCTGGCCGGAATCGCCCGCCAATACGAGGTGCCCCCTGCCGATCTTGCCGCCTACAATAACATTGACGACCCCAACCTGATCGTCATCGGCCAGGCGTTGAGCATCCCGCCGCGCACAGCGTCGACAATGGACGCCACGCCCGCGACGGGGGAACCGCTGCCGGGCGATCAAGGGTATCATACAGTGGCGGCAGGCGAATCGCTCTCCCAGATCGCCCGGCGCTACGACATCACGCTCGGCGACTTGCTCCGGCTCAACGGGCTATCCGACCCCAACATGGTCTGGATCGGCCAACAGGTACGGCTGACCGCACGCGTGCAACCGCCGCCCCTTCCTCAACCCGCCAAGCCTGACCTGGCCGACACCATCTATGTTGTGCAGCCGGACGACACCCTGGCGATGATCGCCAAGGCGCACGAAACCACCGTCGAGCAGTTGATGCGCGCCAACGGCCTGCCCAACAGCGGTTTCGTCTATCCCGGCCAGCGGCTGCGCATCAAAACGCCGCCTGCGCCCACCAGTAACAATATTTTCGGCGTGGCCGGAGCGCCCGCTGATGGCCGCCGCTGGATCGAGATTGACCTGAGCGACCAGACCTTAACCGCCTGGCAGGGTGATGTGCCGGTCCTGCATACCAGCGTCAGCACGGGCAAGGCATCTACCCCAACCGTGACGGGCAATTTTGAGATCTATCTCAAGTATGAGAGCCAGCACATGACGGGCGACGACTATGACCTGCCGGGCGTGCCGTGGGTGATGTACTTCTATGACGAGTACGCCATCCACGGGGCCTACTGGCATGCCAACTTCGGCACACCCACCAGCCACGGCTGTGTCAACATGCGCATCTCCGAGGCTGAAATGCTCTACCAGTGGGCCGCGATGGGCACGCAGGTCGTGGTGAACCCCTAGATGGCCTGGATAACTACGGGAACGGTGGAGTTCCTGGTCTGTCTCAGCCGCTGTCCAGGTCCAGCCATGTCTCCACTTCGCCGTCAAAGACGCGGCCTGTGGGCCGGAAGCCGAGGCTGGCGTATAGCGCCGCTGCCCCGGTGTTGGCAGGCTCATAGCTGAGATGGATGGCGCGCGTACTGGGGCGCTGCCGGCAGCGCTCAATGACCTGCATGAGCGCTGCGCGGCCATATCCCTGTCTTTGATAGCGCCCATCTATCATAAAACGCAGGATACACTCCACCCCTTGCGGGGCTTCGAAGTCGCCGTAGTAGGCGGGCAAGGCAGTCTCGGGCCAGCGTCCGTGCATCACAAAGCCGACCATGCGGTCATCGATGTAGATGCCCAACGGCTCCCACCAGGGTTCAAAATGGGCCTGGGCCAGTGAGAAGGCATTGGGAGCAACAAACCCCTTTTGCTCTGCTGTGGGCGCAAGATCGACACATTCGGTCCAATTGTCAAGGGTAATGGGACGCAGACTCACGACCATAGGGGTCTCCTTAGCCAGCCGTCACGATGACAACGACTACACTGTAAACGCCCTACAACTCGGCAACGCCCTGGAAGATGGGGCGCAGCGCCGGATAGAGGGCGCGATATTGGGCATAGACCGGCTCATAGCGATCCACGGCAGCAGGGTCGGGCGACGTCTGTCCGGTCACATGGATGGTGGCAGCACAAGCGGCGTCGACATCCGGCCAGATGCCTGCACCCACCCCGGCCAGCAGCGCCGCGCCGTAGGCTGCGCCTTCGGTGGTGTTGACCGTGACCAGTTCGCTGTTGAGGACATCGGCCAGGATTTGCCGCCACAGCGCGCTGCGTGCCCCCCCACCGGCAACGCGCACCTGCTGAATCTGCGACAGCCCAACTTCCTTCATCAGTTCAAAGCTGTCGCGCAGGCCAAAGGCGACCCCCTCCAACACGGCGCGCGTCATGTGCGCCTGGCTGTGGCGCACCGTCAGCCCGACAAACGCCCCGCGCGCCAGCGGGTCGGGGTAAGGGGTGCGCTCGCCGGTGAGATAGGGCAGGAAGAGCAGCCCTTCGCTGCCGGGCGCAACCGGCGCGGCAGGGACCAGCAAGTCGTCATACGCCGTGCCGGGGGCCAGCGTATCCCGATACCAGCGCAGGCTGCCCGCTGCCGAGAGCATGACGCCCATCAGATGCCAGCGGCCTGGCACGGCATGGCAGAAGGCGTGGACGCGCCCTTCCGGCTCATAGATGGGGGAGTTGACCGTGGCAAAGACCACGCCCGATGTACCCA
>CAZYQJ010000651.1:0-3426 GCA_964649925.1 uncultured Litorilinea sp. | reverse complement strand
ACTGTCGCGGCCAGGGCGGGCTGTCGGAGGATAAGGGCGGCGTGTTCGGCTGGACGCTGCGCGGGCATATTGTGCGCGGGCTGAGCGACAAGCCGGAAAACCTGCTCTACCGCTATATCTTCCTGGATACGGCGCAACTGGCGCGCGTGGTCATGGAGATGCCGGACGTGGACCCGGACCGGGTGGGCGCGACGGGCGGCAGCCAGGGCGGCGGGCTGACACTGGCCTGCGTGGCGTTGGAGCCGCGCATCAAACTGGCCGCACCGGTCTTTCCGTTCTTGTCGGACTACCGCCGCGTCTGGCAGAAGGAGTTGGCGAAGAACGCCTATCTGGAACTGGATGAGTATTTCCGCCGCTTCGACCCGCTGCACGAGCGCGAGGAGGAGATCTTCACCAAACTGGGTTACATCGACGTGCAGCACCTGGCCCCGCGCATCCGCGCCGAGGTGATGATGGCTGTGGGGTTGATGGACCAGACCTGCCCGCCTTCCACGCAGTTCGCAGCCTATAACAAGATTCCGGGGAAGAAGTCGCTGCGCGTTTACCCCGATTTTCAGCATGAGAACCTGCCGGGGAACAGTGACGCCATCTTCCAGTTTTTGTCCAGGTTGTAGGGATAACAGACTGCGTCGGGCTGTGAGCCTGACCTGTGAAATTCTACGCTGTCTGCGAGCGACAAACACAAACAGAGAGGAATTTGCATGGAATATCGACAACTGGGCAAGAGCGGGCTGCGTGTCTCGGTGATTGGCCTGGGCACGAACCAGTTCGGCGGCAAGGTGGACCAGGCCGGGGTGAACACCATCATCGACGGTGCGCTTGACCTGGGTATCAACCTGATCGACACGGCAGATACCTATTCCAAAGGCGGGTCGGAGGAGACACTGGGCGTGGCATTGCGTGGCAAGTGGGACCGGGTGGTGCTTGCGACCAAGGTCCACGGCAAGATGGGCGAAGGGCCGAACGACTGGGGGACATCGCGCTATCACATTATGAACGGGATCGAGGCCAGCCTGCGCCGTCTGCAGACCGACCATATCGATCTCTATCAGATGCACCGCTTTGACGCCACCACGCCCCTGGAGGAGACCCTGCGCACGCTGGACGACCTGGTCCGCAGCGGCAAGGTGCGCTATATCGGCGCGTCCAACTATGCCGCCTGGCAACTGGCCGAGGCCAATATGCTGGCCGAGATGCGCGGCTACGTGCCTTTTGTCAGCATCCAGAACCATTACCACATGTTGGAGCGCGACCTGGAGCGGGAGATGATGCCCTACTGCAACGCGCACAACGTGGGCATCCTGCCCTATTTCCCGCTGGCGGGCGGCTTTCTCACCGGCAAATATAAACGAGGACAGGCTGTGCCTGCAGGCTCGCGCGGCGAACAGAGTCCCTACGTGCAGCGGTACATGGTGGATGCCAACTATGACAAGGTTGAACGGTTGGAAGCCTGGGCCAACGAACGCGGCCATACCATGGCGGAACTGGCGCACGCCTGGCTCTTGGCACAGCCGCAGGTTAGCTCGGTGATCTCCGGCGCGACGCGGCTGGAACAGGTGCAGGCGAATGCGGCGGCTGCCGATTGGCAGTTGACACCGGACGAATACGAAGAAGTCAACGCTGTGCTGAACGCATAAACAACCACAAAACGCTCCCCGCGTACTGAGGAGAAGGAACCAATGGCAGCGCGTATCAACAAGGCGATTGAGCTTTTGGAGCAAGGCCAGCCCATCTATTACACCGGCGTGCGTGAGTTGAGCCATGCGGGTGGGCTGGCTGCGGCCAAGACATGGGCCGACTTTTTGATGGTGGATTTGGAGCATGGCGCATTCGACATGGCTGCGCTCGACGCCTTCATGGCCGGGCTGGTGGAGGGTGGGCCGACCGCAAGCGGCCACCGCACGCCCGCGGTGATCGCGACGATGCCCACCGACGGCTCGGATGAACAGGTGATGCGGGCCAACGCGTGGATGGTCAAGCAGGTGCTTGCGCGCGGGGTGCATGGCGTGCTGCTATGCCATGCGGAAACGCCGGGCGCGGTGCGTGCCTTTGTCGAAGCGGCGCGCTACCCGTTCCAGACAGACGGGGTCGGCAACGGGCTGGGCGTAGGCCGCCGCGGCGCGGGCGGGCAAGGCCATGCAGCGCGGGTCTGGGGCATTTCGCCGGATGAGTACGTGCAGGTCGCGGACGTGTGGCCGCTCAACCCGAGCGGGGAGTTGTTGTTGGGGCTGAAGATCGAGAACCGCCGCGCGTTGGAGGCGTGCGAGGAGTCCACGCGCGTGCCGGGCATTGCCTTTGCCGAATGGGGACCGGGCGATATGGGCATGTCGTTTGGACACCGCGACGCGCATGATCCCCCGTATCCGCCGGAAATGGCCGAGGCACGGGCGCGTATCAAGGCGGCCTGTGACGCGGCGGGACTCTATTTCTTGAACATGGTACGGCCTAATGATGTGATTGAACAGATCGATGCGGGGGTGCGGATCGGGTCGGCAACCGAAGAGGCGGCGCGTATCGGGCGGGAGTACACGCGGCGCACCATGCCGGTCTAGCCCCTGCAAAGTGCAACGCCAAGGAGTGATGATGAGCGGCGCAGGGCCAAACATTCTCTGGATCTGTACCGACCAACAACGGTATGACACCATTGCCGCGCTGGGCTATCCGGGCGTTTCCACGCCGAACATCGACCGGCTGGCGGCTGAAGGGGTGGCATTTACCCGTGCGTACTGCCAAAGCCCGATCTGTACGCCCAGCCGCGCCAGTTTCTTGACAGGGATGTACCCCAGCACGGTGCATGTCAACGGCAACGGTAATGACTATTTTCCGCCGCAGCCGCGGCTGGTGACGCGGCTGCTGGCCGATGCGGGCTACGACTGTGGGCTGATCGGCAAGCTGCATCTGGCCAGCCCGTTCCAACGGATCGAGCCGCGTGTGGATGACGGGTATCGCTACTGGCAGTACAGCCATGCCCCGCGCGATGACTGGCCGGAGGGGCATGATTACGCCGATTGGGTGCGTGCCAAGGGCCATTCGCTGGCGGAGTTGACGCAGTCCATCGAGGGTGTGCCCGCCGAACTGCACCAGACGACATGGTGCGCCGAAAAGACAATAGAGTTTATCCGTGCCGCGCAGGATGGCCCGTGGCTGGCGAGCGTCAACATCTATGACCCGCACCCGCCTTTCAACCCGCCGCAGGCATACCGTGACCTGTTCGATCCGGCGCAGATGCCGCCGCCGCGCTTCCAGCCCAGCAACATTGAACAGCAGCGCGCATTGGCCGCGGTCGATTTCCAGTCGCGCGTGCGCACGCCCGATGACCTGGACATCAAGAACCCGATCCTCCCCAAGCCGCCGATCAGCGGGATGGAGGCCGCCGCCGCGGACGGGGGACGGGACGCGGCCACGCTCAAGGCGGCCTACTACGCT
>CAZYQJ010000650.1:0-3434 GCA_964649925.1 uncultured Litorilinea sp. | reverse complement strand
CAAGGTAGGCTTATCGTTGCGGTTCTCATCACGACTCTCATTGCTGCAGTCGTGCCCAGCACGACACCGGCACGGACGCAAGCAATCCTCCCCCAGCCGTCGATTGTGGCAGGGCGCCTATCGCCTTCAACGGTCGCGCAGGAGCCAGGCTATGAATACCTAAGCCTCAAGACGACCATCGCAGTGTGGGCCGATGGCCGGGGTGATATCGTCGTTGATCAGGCGATCAAGAACACGGGAACAGAGGCCATTTTAGAGCATCGGTGGGAGATCCTCTTTGGCCCGATCGATTACGAACCCGTGTTGGCGTGGGATCCAGTCGGCGTGTTGCAGCACCAAATCGAGCCGCTCGCAGATGGCATCGAGATCGTTGTGCCCTTCAGATATGCGCTGATGCCTGGCGAAGAATACCAGTTTGCCTTTTCCTTCAGTGCGGCATCCATGGCCGACGTGGTGGGGGATATGGGCACCGCATCCCTGCAGGTTTCGCCGGGCAGTACCGTGCAACACTTTGCGCTGGGCATGATCCTGCCGCTCAGCGCCTCTATTCTCACCATCGACCCGCAGGAGTCGAATCGTATCAACACCGACCTGGAGTGGCAGCGAAGCAACACGAATGCAGACCTGAGAATAGAGGTAACCTATCAACTGAGTGACCAGATCCCAAACGTCCCCCTGTTTTATCAAACGGATGATCGGTGGGCAGGCGAGACTTGGTATACGTATCCTCTAGGTGAGCCCGGCGAGACTGTCAGCAAATGGGGATGCAACCTGACGAGCGCAGCGATGCTGATCAACTACTTCGCAGCGACGCAAGGCAGCAGCTTTCGCACGAACCCCAAAGAACTCAATGCATGGATCCGAAGGCACGGGATCACAAAGGTCCACGCAATCTATTCGGCGGCGCTGAGCTACGCCCGCGAGAATCAGGTCAGGATGTACATGCCTGTGCCCTCTACTGGGAACGAGCAAGACCTGCGCAACTATCTGCGCACCGGCAATCCCGTCATCCTGCGGGTGCCTGCCGGTGCCTCTCCTTCCAGCGTTCATTTTGTGGTCGCGACCGGGATCACGACCTACCAAGGCACGCCGACGTACAGCATCCATGATCCGCTGGATGGCGCAACCAGCCTGGCACAGCAAGGCAGGAACTACAATCAGGTGAACCTCTTCAACAGCACATCTCCAGACCAACGAACGCTCATGACCATTGTGCAGTCGCCGGTTGAAATCCTTGTGACCGACCCACTGGGGCGCAGAGTGGGGCGGGACCCGGTCAGGGGGATTGACTATGCCGAGATTCCGGGGGCGATATACGAGCGCGACGCCCTGGCACCCGACGCCGCAGGGGGGCGACAAGCGCCACTGGAAGAGAAATACGTGCTCATCGTCGCGCCGGTGGATGGGCGTTATCAAGTGCGCCTGACCGGGACGGATACGGGAGCCTATGGGCTGGAGTATGTGGCGACCGACTGGGACGGCCGCTTGTCCACGGCCCGGCTGACCGGCAGTACACACAAAGGCGTTGTCCATGATTACAGCCTGGCCTACGACGGCATTGTCGGTGTCACCTCAGGATATCGCCTGTTTGTTCCGCAAGCGTTTGACTAAGGGGCAGGCATTTGCCCGCGCTGTGCTAGGGAAGCGCGGTGGCGGCGGCTACCGCATAACCGGAGTTGGAGGCCAGCGGCGGGCAGCGGTGGAAATCTATAGACAATTGATAGTTTTGCATCCTAACTTCTGTGTTATGGTAGGAGGTGACGTTTGTCCACGTTCTACCATCCGCATCGATCATCGCAGCTAGAAGGAGTCCCCTGTGAACCGCTTCCTTGCCGCCCTCCTGGTGGTGTGCTGCGTCGTGTTTGGCGCACCTGTTGTTGCCGACGCCCAAGCCACGCCCCCCTTTGCCGCCACCGTCACCACCCGATCCAACCTCCGTTCAGGCCCCGGCACGACCTATCGCGTCGTCGATGTTGCCACAACGGGTACGGTGGTGCAGGTAGCGAGGTGCAACGATGACTGCTCGTGGTACGAGCTTGCCGATGGCACCTGGATCGCCGCCCGTTTGGTCAACCCCATCGCCGAGACAGCCGGTGCTGAGGCCAGTGCATCCACCCCGGCAGCTACACGCCCCTACACGATGCCTGATGTGTCTACGCTGACGGCGGCGGCAGTGGTGCGCATCGTCGACGGCGACACGATCCGGGTCCAGATTGACGGGGTGGAGTACCCTGTGCGCTACATCGGCGTCAACACGCCCGAAGTGGGCCAGCCCTATGCCGATGCGGCCACGGCGCTCAACCGCACGCTTGTAGCGGGGCAGACGGTCTACCTGGAGAAGGATGTCTCCGAGACCGACCGCTACAACCGCTTGCTGCGCTATGTGTGGCTGGCCGACGGCACGCTGGTGAACTATGAATTGGTACGCCGGGGGTATGCCCAGGTGGCCACCTACCCGCCCGATGTCAAGTACGAGGCGTTGTACCGAGAAGCGCAGCGCCAGGCCATGGCCGAAGGTGTAGGACTGTGGGTCGATGAGGCGGAGAGTACAGTCACGCCGGTTCCGGTTGCAGCGGCGGGGGCGACGGCCAACCGCAGTGCCAACTTGCGCGGAGGCCCTGGCACGAGCTACCCGATCGTCGGCGGTGTGACATCAGGACAGGTGCTGGAGATCGTAGGCCGCAACCAGGCAGGTGACTGGTATCAGTTGGCCAGCGGCGCGTGGATTGCAGCGTTCTTGGTGAACAATGCGCCGAGCAATCTGCCGGTGGCCGCTGAACCTGCCGCTCCAGCGCCAACCCCCACGGCAGTGGTGGTGGAACCAGTGCCCGTGGCACCGCCGCCTGCCGCGCCGACACCAACACCTGTGCCCCAGCAAGTCGAGCCACCTGCGCCTGCGGCTGAACCGCCGTCGAACTGCGATCCCAGCTACCCGACGATCTGCGTGCCACCGCCACCGCCCGACCTGGACTGCGGCGACATCCCGCAGTATGCCCGCTTCACCGTGCTGCCGCCCGACCCGCACGGCTTCGACGGCAACGACAACGATGGGCTGGGGTGTGAGAGCAACTGAGCGATGAGACGTTAACAACAGAAACAGGAGCCGGTGAAGGCGACGAATGACCTAGGCAGGATCGGATGGATGTCCGATGCTGTTTTCTGTGTAGCCCAGTACGCTCAATAAGCAAGGAACCAGGCCGTTCCATTTCATCAATTGTCTGCTTGGCCTCCGTTCTCGCCTTGACCGGCTCATTTGCACGCCGTTTGACGTCTACAGAATTCCATGCGCGGGGTAAAATCATGGATCTCATCGACAGACTTCGAGAGTTGGCCACACGGATTCCCCGGCAACTGGAGCACATCCAGACGGAGGAAGCGACCAAGAATGCGTTGGTGATGCCCTTTATCGCTGCGCTGGGCTACAACGTCTTTGA
>CAZYQJ010000649.1:0-3441 GCA_964649925.1 uncultured Litorilinea sp. | reverse complement strand
TTCCTGGGCATGGTGCGCCAGTGGCAGCAGATTTTCTATGAAAAACGCTATGTGGGCACGCCAGTGGTGTCTCCTGATTTCGTGAAACTGGCCGATGCCTACGGCATTCCGGCGCTGGCTGTGCGCAAGCCGGAAGAGGTGGCCGCGGCCTATGAGCAGGCACACAACACGCCTGGCCCCTTCCTGATCGACTTCCGCGTTAAGGAAGAGGTGAACGTTTATCCTATGGTTCCGCCAGGCGCTGCGGTGGACGAGTTGATTCGCCGCCCCAAGCCGGGCGTGGTCCAGGGGTTTAGCGGCGTCGAACCGAGTTGGTAACATGCAATTACAGGAAAGGGCAGAGGCTGCCATGAAACACACACTGGTGGCGTGGATGCGTGACAAACCGGGCGTCTTGAACCGGGTGGCCGGGATGCTGCGCAGGCGCAACTTCAACATCGATAGTCTTCAGGTGGGGCACAGCGAAACTCCTGGCATCAGCCGCATGACCTTTGTGGTGGACGGCGACACCCATATGGTAGACCAGGTGATCAAGCAGATGCGTAAGGTCGTGGATGTGACGCGCGTCGAGGACATCAGCGAACGGCCCAGCGTCATGCGGGAGTTGGCGCTGATCCGCGTGCAGACCAACCCCGAAACGCGTTCTGAAATCATCCAACTGGTCAACATCTACCGCGGTGAGATCATCGACGTGGCGCTGGACAGCATGGTCGTCCAGATTGCCGGTTCCGAAGACCGGGTGGACGCGCTGATTGACCTGTTGGCGAATTTTACGATTGTGGAGATGGTACGTACAGGCCGCGTGGCCATGGTGCGCGGCGTCACCGAGCGCAAGCACCGCCGCGGTACCGCCGTGTGGCGGGCGCGCGCCAACGGTCACGACGAAGGCGCGCATGAAACGCGCTTCAGCACAGGCGGTGTCTAATCGGTCTACTTGCTGAGCCTGATTCGGTCGCCGGTAGGATTCGGCTTTTGCGCCGCTTTAGCGGAAAATAGGGCTACTCTGCCGGTGACCGGCTGTTGGCTGCGCGACCCGCAGCCGCACGTTCTACGCAAAAGGGGTATTCACGTTCAGCTTTCGTGGAACCCGCAGGAAAAACCAAGAGAAAAGGATTACTTCGCTCATGGCCACGATCTACTATGAGAACCAGGCGGACCTCTCGCGACTTCAGGGCAAAAAGATTGCAATCATCGGTTATGGCAGCCAAGGCCATGCTCATGCGCTCAACCTGAAAGACAGCGGAGCGGATGTCTGCGTGGGGCTGTACAAGGGCAGCAAAAGCTGGCCCAAGGCAGAAGCCGACGGGCTGAAGGTGATGACGACCGCCGAGGCCGCCGCCGAAGCCGACATGATCATGATGGTGCTGCCCGACCCGGTCCAGGGCAAGGTCTATGAAGAAGAGATTGCGCCCAATCTCAAGCCCGGCGCGACGCTGATGTTTGCCCACGGCTTTAACGTTCGCTTTGGATTTATCCAGCCGCCTCCCAATGTAGACGTGTCGATGGTTGCACCCAAGGCTCCCGGCCACCGCGTGCGCGAGGTCTTTAAGGAAGGGTCGGGCGTGCCCGCATTGGTCGCCATCCATCAGGATGCATCGGGCAACGCCCTGCAAAATGCGCTGGCCTATGCTAAGGGCATCGGCAGCACGCGCGCCGGTGTGCTGGAAACCACCTTTTCGGAAGAGACCGAGACCGACCTTTTTGGCGAGCAGGTGGTGTTGTGCGGCGGTGTCAGCGAATTGGTCAAGGCCGGTTTTCAAACGCTGGTGGAGGCAGGTTATCAGCCGGAGATCGCCTACTTTGAATGCCTGCACGAGCTCAAGCTGATCGTGGATCTGATGTACCAGGGCGGGCTCAACTACATGCGCTACAGCGTCTCTGACACTGCGGAGTGGGGCGACTACAAGAGCGGCCAACGCATCATCACCGACGAGGTGCGGAAGGCGATGAAGGGTGTGTTGGCCGAGATCCAATCCGGCGCCTTCGCCGAGGAATGGATGGACGAGTATCACGGCGGCGGCAAGCAGTTCTATGCCACGCGCAAGCGTGAGCAAGGTCAGCAACTTGAGGTGATCGGCAAAGATCTGCGCAAGATGATGACCTTCCTGAACGCCAAGGAAATAGGCTAGGGAGAAGGGGCAGTGGGCAGGTAGGCAGATGGGCAGGTGGGGTAGAAGCAGAGCGGAGGTACCCCCTGCTCCCTATCTCCCTACTCCCTATCTGCCTACTGGCTATCTGCCCAAGAAAGGGGGTGATGCGAATGGACGATGGTCTTGGTGGGCTTACCAGCGCGCTGCGACCCACCATGCGAAAGATGTTTGACACGCCAGATGACATAAGACAACTATCCATTCACAGTTCATCCCAAGGAGAGATGGTCCCATGACTGTAGAAAAGAACGGCCAGGGCAACGGGGCGGATTACGCCGAGAACGGCGAAGACTCGGGCGTAGATGTAATTAATGTAGATGTAGCGCAGTTTGCGATCACCGATATTGAAGCCTATACACGCGCCATTGCCCACGGCAGCAAGGTCGTCGTTTTTGATACAACCCTGCGTGACGGCGAACAAAGCCCCGGCGCAACCCTCAACACCCAGGAAAAACTAGATATCGCCCACCAACTCGCCCGCCTGGGCGTGGATGTGATGGAGGCCGGTTTCCCGGCGGCCAGCCCCGGCGACCTGGAAGCGGTTCGCAAGATCGCGCAGAGCGTGGGCCGCCAGCCGCGCATGGACAAGGAGGGCGAGGTGGTTGCGCCGCCGATTATCGCCGGGTTGGCGCGCGCTAACCGCAACGATATCGACAAGGCGTGGGAAGCGGTGCAGGATGCAGTGCGCCCGCGCATCCATACCTTCCTGGCAACCAGCGACATCCATATGGAGCATAAACTGCGCATGAGTCGCAACGAGGTCTTGGAGACCGTGGGCGACATGGTGCAGTATGCGCGCAGCCTCTGCGCCGATGTCGAGTTCAGCCCCGAAGACGCCGGGCGCAGCGACCCGGCCTTCCTGGTGCAGGTGCTGACGGTGGCGATCCAGGCCGGAGCGACCACGATCAACATCCCCGACACGGTCGGCTATACCACACCAGAGGAGTTTGGCGAGTTGATCCGTTACCTGCGCGAGAATGTGCCGGGGGCCAAAGATGTGATCTTCAGCGTTCACTGTCACAATGACCTGGGGCTGGCAACGGCCAATACGCTGGCCGGGATGCGCAGCGGCGCACGCCAGATAGAGGTGACCGTCAACGGCATCGGCGAGCGCGCGGGCAACACCAGCCTGGAAGAAACGGTGATGGCGATGTACGTGCGCCAGAGCCAACTGGGGCTGGAGACCAACATCATCACCAGCGAGATTCACCGCACCAGCGATATGGTGAGCCGCTACACGGGGATGGTGATCCAGCCCAACAAGGCCATTGTCGGGGCCAACGCCTTCGCC
>CAZYQJ010000648.1:0-3459 GCA_964649925.1 uncultured Litorilinea sp. | reverse complement strand
CGTCAAGATCGAGGCGGGCGACAGTCATGTGGGCTGGGGCGAGATGAGCGACCTTTCGCATGTGCCCATGTACCAGTTTGATATCGGCGAGTTGGAGCGCATGCTCAATGAACTGCTGGTGGGACGCGATGGGCGCAACATCGCCCAGATCGAGGATGACCTGATCCGCTTCTTCCCGGATGAAGGCCACATGTATTCGCGATCCGGGTTGGTGCGCCAGGGGGTCGATCTGGCACTGCACGACCTCAACGCCCGCGCCGAGAACGTCCCGGTCTATCACCTGCTGGGCGGCAAACTGCGCGACCGGATGCGCGTCTGTTATCCCATCTTCCGGATGCGTTCGGTCGAGGAAGTGCCGGGCAATTTGGAACGGGTGGCGGAAAAACTGGCCCAGGGCTTTGATCTAATCCGCGTCTATGTGGGGGCTAATCAGGAGGCCGACGAGTTGTTCTTGAGCCAGTTCACGGACCGCTTTGCCGGGCAGGTGCAGATCAAGTCGCTCGATTTCTCCAACCTGCTGGATTGGCGGCGCGCCTTGATGGCGGTGGAACGCTATCAGGAGTTGTGTGATTTCATGCTGGTGGAAAGCGCGGCCCCGCGCAACGATGTGGAGGGGCTGTGCCAGTTCCGCCGCCGCTGCAAGCGGCCTATCTCCGAGCATGTACTGAACATCCACCACGGCTGGCAGTTGCTTTCTGCGGGCGCGGTGGATATCCTGAACGTGTCGCCCTATTTGCTGGGTGGGCTGCGCGCCAGTCTGCGGCTGATCGCGCTGGCGGAGGCGGCGCATGCCAGCGTGTTGATCGGCACGACGCAGGAGTTAAACCTGGGCACGGCGGCAGTCGCGCATCTGGCGGCGGCGGCACGCGTGCTCGACTATCCCGGCGACAACACCGGCCCGCACCTCTATACAAGGGATGTGGTCAAAGCGCCGGTTGTCTATGAGAACAGCCACCTGATCGTGCCGGACGCGCCGGGGCTAGGCGTGGAGATCGACGAGGACAAACTGGCAGAGATGACCGCAGGGGCCGAATGGACCTTTGGAACCGACCTGGCCGGGGTGCTGGATCGCACGCCTACCAGCCGCCCATCTGCTCAAAAATCTTAAGTGGGTAGCTATAGCCGCCCACACGATACCCACACTGTAAGGAGATCGCGGGATGCGTGAACTCAAATTCGGCTGGCATATCCACTCATTCCCGGTGGACGGCAGCAGCGGCCCGGCCTTTGTAGACCAGGTGGCCGCCACCCTGGAACGTGTGGAACACGCCTTTGACTCGGCGTGGATGGATGACCATTTTATTCCCTGGGCCAACTGGCAGCCGCCCGAAACCCCTTACCTGGAGTGCCTCTCGACCATCGCTTATCTAGCAGGGGCGTTCCAGCGGATCAAGTTTGCCAGTTCGGTCTTTTGCCAGTCCTACCGCAACCCGGCGCTGCTGGCGAAGTCGGTGGCGAACCTGCAACTGCTCACGCGCGGGCGGATGATCTTCGGCATCGGCGCGGGGTGGCTGGAACGCGAGTATGCCCAGTACAACTACCCATTCCCGCCGCCCGCGGTGCGCATCGCCCAGATGGAAGAGACGATCGAGATCGCCAAAGCGTTGTGGACGCAGACGCCCGCCACCTATCACGGCAAGTATTACCGGATCGAGGAGGCGTACTGCGAGCCGAAACCCGACCCGCTGCCGCCCATTGTGATCGGCGGCGGCGGCGAGCAGTTGACGCTGCGCGTGGTGGCGAAACACGCCGACTGGTGGAATCTGCCCGGCGGCAGTTTAGAGAACTACGCCCACAAGCTGCGCGTGCTGCGCCGCCACTGTGAGGAAGTGGGCCGCCCCTATGACGAGATCGTCAAGACTTGGTCGGCGGAGGCGGTGGCGGTCGCGCCCACGCAGGCCGAGGCGCAGCGCATTGCCGATGCCTCCCCTTACAACAACCACCCCATCGTGGGCACGCCTGAACAGGTAGCCGTGCAACTTAAGCAGTTTGTGGATTTGGGCGTGGACTATATCATCGTGCGCCTGCTGGACTTTCCGCGCAGCGAGGGGATCGATCTGTTCGTCAACGAAGTGATGCCGCGGCTGGTGCGTCAATAAGGATCGGCATGCTCAGTACCAGACTCCCCCATCCGCGGGCGCGCGTGCGACGGCCCGAGGGCCAGCCGACGCGCGGCAAGACAGCGGCCAACCGGCTGCGGCGGGTGGATACGTTCCTGATGCGCTATGACCCGCAGTTGATCACACGCACGACCGGCCCCTTTGCGCGGGCCTATTTTGTGGATTTGGGCTATGGCTTTGAGCCGGTGACGACGCTGGAAAGCGTGGCGCGGCTGCGGACGCTGAACCCAACACTGCCCGTGCTGGGTGTGGAGATCGACCCTGACCGCGTGGCCGCGGCGCAGCCCCTGGTGCAGCCCGGGCTGGATTTCAGGCTGGGCGGCTTTAACCTGCCGCTACATACCTGGCCGGATGGCACGCCGGAGACGGTGCGGGCTGTGCGCGCCTTTAATGTGCTGCGCCAGTACCCAGAGGAGGAGGTTGATCGGGCGCGGGCGCGGCTGGCCGAATCGGTGCTGCCGGGCGGGCTGCTGATTGACGGCACATCTGACCCTCTGGGGCGCATCTGGGTAGCGTGTGTGCTGCGGCGTACCGATACGCCCACCGGCGCGGACGCATGGCAGCGGGAAACGCTGGTCTTTAGCACCAACTTTCGCAGCGGGTTTGACCCGGCCCAGTTTCAGCCCGTGCTGCCCAAGGAGTTGATTCACCGTGTGACGCCGGGCGAACCGATCCATGCGTTTTTTGAGGCGTGGAAACAGGCGGCGCGCATCACCGCGGCCCACCAGGCATGGGGCGCGCGTGCCTGGTTTGTGGCCGCGGCACATGCCCTGGCAGGAATGGGCTATCAGGTCAACCTGCACCCGCGCTGGTTGCGCAAGGGGTTCCTTCTGGCCTATGGGATGGCCTAGTCTTTGCAGGGGGTGATACCGGCGTCTTTATGATCCACCTGTTTGCCGTGACGACCCGCGGGCTGGAGGATGTCAGCGCCGCCGAAATGGCGGGTCTCCCCACCATGCAGATTGGCGAGATAGGCTACCGGCGTATCGCCGCGGCCTATGCTGGCCCGCTGGCACCGCTGCTTGCGCTGCGCACGGTGGATGACCTGTTTGTGCAACTGGCCGAGTGGCACGGCATCACCCACCAGCGCGCCGCGCTCTCGACGCTCCAGCAGTTGAGCCTGGATCTCGATCTGTGGACGGCGGCCAGCCTGCGCGCGCAGGTGCGGCGCATCTCCGATCTGCCCAGTTTCTCGGTTTCAGCTAATTTCGTCGGTCGCCGCAACTATACCGTGGATGAGATCAAACAAGCGGTGGCCGCGGGCGTCGAAGCCATTTCCGGCTGGCGCTATCGATCTAGCGACCAAGAGAGCGAGATCAATATCCGGCTCTTTATGGAG
>CAZYQJ010000647.1:0-3476 GCA_964649925.1 uncultured Litorilinea sp. | reverse complement strand
CGGGGTTTGTGCCTGCGCTGCTGCGGCTGGTGGCTGTGCTGGTCATCGCCTGCCCGTGCGCCATGGGGTTGGCGACCCCGACGTCGATCATGGTCGGCGTAGGCAAGGGGGCTGAGGCCGGGATCCTTTTCAAGAACAGCGCCGCGCTGGAACAGGCTCAGAAGCTGACCGCAATCGTGCTGGACAAGACAGGCACGATCACGGTGGGCCGCCCCGCAGTTACCGATGTAGTGGTCAGCCAGGATGGCGCGCTGGATCGCAATGAACTGCTGCGGCTGGCGGCCTCTGCCGAGCGCGGTTCCGAGCATCCGCTGGGCGAATCGATTGTGCGGTCGGCGCAGGAAGCCGGGCTGGCATTGAGTACGCCCGCTGCATTCGAGGGCATCGCCGGGCATGGCATCCGCGCCGAGGTGGACGGGCATCAACTCCTGCTCGGCAACCTGCGGCTGATGGAGCGTGAGCAGGTGGCGCTCAATGGGCTGCGCCCCAAGGCGGAACAATTGCAGGCCGAAGCCAAAACCGCCATGTGGCTGTCGGTGGACGGCCAGGCCAGCGCCCTGATCGGCGTGGCCGACACCATCAAGGAAGGGTCGCGCGAGGCGGTGGACAGCCTGCACAAGTTGGGGCTGCTGGTGGTGATGATGACCGGAGACAATGAGGCCACGGCCCATGCCATTGCCGCCGAAGCCGGGATCGACCGTGTCTTTGCCGAAGTGCTGCCGGGCGACAAGGCTTCCTATGTGGCAAAGCTGCAGGCCGAGGGCTACCGCGTGGGCATGGTGGGCGACGGCATCAACGACGCGCCCGCCCTGGCGCAGGCCGATGTTGGCATCGCCATCGGGACAGGCACGGATGTCGCCATGGAAACCGCGGATGTCACGTTGATGCGCGGCGATCTGCGCAGCGTGCCGCAGGCCATCCACCTCTCGCGGGCGACGATGCGCAACATTCGCCAGAACCTGATCTGGGCCTTTGGCTATAACGTGGCGTTGATCCCGGTGGCCGCCGGTGTGCTGGCCCCCTTCGAGTGGGCCCCTGCCTTCCTGCGCCAGCTACACCCCATCCTGGCCGCGGGCGCGATGGCCTTCTCCAGCATCAGTGTGGTCACCAACGCCCTGCGTCTGCGCCGGGTCAAGCTGGGGAGGTAGGCAGATAGGCAGTGGGCAGGTAGGGAGTAGGGGGGAGAAGCAGAGCCGCCGCTGTCGGGCAACATGCTCGATCTACCATTGGGCGTGATAGGACGAACAACCTTGTAGGTCAGGCTTGCAGTCCCTACCTGCCCACCTGCCCAGCTTCTGCCCTACCCCCTATCTCCCTACTCCCTACCTGCCCACCTGCCCACTGCCCTTTTCCCCAAGCTATGCTATAGTACACACCATATCCCCCTGATCCGTCTCGACGGACTAATCACACCCTGCCATCACAAAACCAGGAGGTTCCTATGCGATCCACTTTGCGACCCGGTATGCGCCAAAGACGGGTGGGGGCGTTGCTGCTGGTGCTTGTCCTGCTGTTGGCAGCATGTACGTCTACGGTTGCACCGTCCGCGCCCGCTGGAGATGCCACCCCTGCCGCGGCGGAAGAAGCCGCTACTGGCTCTGCCACGCAACTGCGGATCGGCATCCTGGGCGACGAATCCACGTTGACCCCCTACTCCTATGTGACCGGCTACCCCGGCTGGAACATGCTCATGCTCCAGTACGATTCGCTCTATCAACTCGACCTAGATGGCGTGCCCCAGCCCTGGCTGGTGAGTGAGGCCAGCACCAGCGACGACGGGCTGACGATCACGCTCGACTTGAAAGAGGGGATCACCTGGCACGACGGCGAGCCGTTGACCGCCGAGGATGTGCAGTTTACGGTGGAGTATTACAAGTCAACCAACCAGGGCCGCTTTGCGCGTGCGCTTGGCCCGGTGGAGACAGTGACGGTGGAGGGAGATCAGCGCGTGGTGATGACCCTGAGCGCGCCGTCACCTTCGTTCGAGTTGGGCGCGCTGGCCGACGTGCCGATCATCCCCCAGCACGTCTGGGCGGAGATCACCACGCCCGAAGAACAGCCCTTCGACCCGGCCCTCAATACCGGAACCGGCCCCTATAAGCTGGTAGAATACCAGCCTGACCAGTTCTACCGCTTTGAGGCCAACCCCGATTATTTTGCGGGCGCGCCTGCGGTGGACGAACTGGTCTTCGTGCATTTTGCCGACGATGCCGGGGTATTGGCCGCGCTGCGCAGCCAGGAAATCGACTTCAGTACGCAGGAAGTCCCGCCGGAACAGATCGAACTGCTGGCCGCCACGCCCGGTATGCAGGTAGCGCAGGGGCCGCTCTACACGACCCAGATGCTAAACTATGATGTGACCAAGCCGCCCTTTGACCGGCTTGAGGTGCGCCAGGCCATGTCGCTGGCGATTGACCGTCAAGACCTGGTGGATACCATCTATCTCGGCGCGGCCACGCCCGGCAGCACCGGCTGGATTCACCCGGCATCTCCGCTGTTCAATCCGGAAGTTGTGACCGAAAGCGACCCGGCGCGTGCCCAGCAACTCCTGGACGATGCCGGGATCGTCGACAGCGACGGCGACGGTGTGCGTGAACTGGACGGCACGCCGATCTCGTTCGAGTTCCTGGTCAGCAGCGGGGATTCGCTGCGGCTGCGTCTGGCCGAACTGGTCAGCGCCATGCTGGCCGAGGTCGGGATCCAGGCCAATGTCAGTTCTGTGGAGCAGGCTACCTGGGAAGAGGCGGTTTGGCCGGGGTTTGATGTGACCCAGGGGCGCAACTACGAGATGGCGATGTGGGGCTGGTCTGCGCCGGTGCAGGCCGATGCGGTGCGGTTTGGCACGCTGGTGCACTCTGATCCCGCCTTCGGTAACCTGAACCTGACCGGCTATGCCAACCCGGAAGCCGATGCGCTGGCGGAAGCCATTGCCACCGAGGTGGACGATACGGCGCGCGCCGAGATGATCGGCGAATTGCAGGCCATTGTAGCGCGTGACCTGCCCTTTATCATGCTGCTCTATCCCGACGGCGCATACGCCTACAACGCCTCAGTCTACGACGGTTGGGCCTTTATGACCGGGCAGGGGGTGTTCCACAAGTTGTCGCTGCTGCCGGAAGGGGCGCGACCGTAGACCCGGAACGGATGAACAAGGCTTCGCGGCGACGGCGGCTGATCGAATATCTGGTCGTGCTGGCCGTCGCCATTACCCTCAACTTCATGCTGCCCCGGCTGATGCCCGGCGACCCGCTGCGCAACATCGTGGGCGACGGCATTGACCGTATGTCACCGGAGGAGATCGCCGCGGCGCGCGCCCGTTTCAGCCTCGACGCGCCGGTCTATGTCCAGTATGTTGATTATTGGCGCGATCTGCTCACCGGCGACTTCGGCTATTCCTATCAGAAAAAGCGGCCTGTGGGCGAGATGGTGCTGGCTGTGCTGCCCTGGACGCTGCTGCTGACGGGCAGCGCCCTGGT
>CAZYQJ010000646.1:0-3496 GCA_964649925.1 uncultured Litorilinea sp. | reverse complement strand
GAGAGCCAACTGCGTAATCGGGCAGGTATCAATGTGCTGGGCGCTTGGAAACGCGGGACATTTGAAATGGCGCATCCAGAGATGCGGCTGGAGCGGGGGACAGTGCTGGTGGCGGCGGGTACGCAAGAGCAAGTTCAGCAGTATAACTCCCTGGGCAGCGATCTGCCGGAGAACGATGCGCCCGTGGTGATTATTGGCGGCGGTCGAGTGGGCCGCGCCACGGCACGCGCCTTGATAGAGCGCGGCATCGATTACCGGATTGTGGAAATGCAGCCGACACGCGTGCTTGATGCGAGTAAATATGTGATTGGCGACGCGGCTGATCTGGAAGTGCTAGAGCAGGCGGGTATCCGCGAGACAAGAACCGTGGTCGTAACCAGCCATGACGACGATACCAATATCTTCCTGACGCTGTACTGCCGTCGTTTGCGGCCCGAAATCCAGATCATTAGTCGTTCACGGCTGGACCGCAATGTGGCGACGCTGCACCGCGCCGGGGCCGATTTTGTGATGTCCTACGCATCCATTGGCGCGACGATGATCCTCAACCTGCTCAACCGCAGCAATACGCTGATGGTGGCTGAAGGGCTAGACCTGATCAAGATTCCGGTCCCATCTTCACTGAGGGGGCGCACCATTGCCCAGGCCGATGTACGCCGCAAGACCGGCGCCACCATTGTCGCGGTGGAGGCCGATGGGGTGATGCACACAAACCCGGACCCCCAACTGGTGCTGCCCAGCGGCGGTGAGATCGTTTTGATCGGGTCAGCAGAGGCTGAGAACAAGCTGCTGAAGATGTTCGCCGGTGAGATTGCCCGCTAGGTGCGGGTTTCCTATGTGCTTGACAACAAATCGCCCCTCTGTCATACTCGCAATGCCCCCGTGCCGACACTAGCCATTCTGGTTGCTCGCGGTTGACTCCCCTCGCCATTCGGCTGATCAACCCGACGCCTCGCTCCGACCCATCACAGCCTTTGTTTGGAGGCTGCCGCCGTGGCTAACACCTTTCTTGATTTTGACCTCTTGGTTGTGCGCGCGCTCGACCGCTATGCGGCCCATGTAATCAATTCGCCCGCAGGTCAGGCCACCTATGAGTTCTCGCTGCCCTTTACTGGCGACGACTTGCAGCGGTTCCGGCAGCGTGTTGGACGCACTCGCCATCTGCACAACAGTGCGGACACACCTGCCGCGTTCGACGCCAAGGACTTTGGCATCCGTCTGTATGACGCCGCGTTTGCAGGGCAGGTGGGCCAGGTGTTCATGCGGAGCCTGGACGCTGCGCGGCGCGGGGAGAATGGGCTGCGCATTCGTCTGCGGCTGGGCCAGGTTCCAGAACTGGCCGATCTGCCCTGGGAGTTCCTCTACTCAACCGAACTGGGGCGTTTTCTGGCGCTTTCAGATGAGACGCCGCTGCTGCGATATATCGAACTCGCTCAGGAGGAGCGTCCACTGGCCGCCGCGCCGCCGCTGCGCGTTGTGGTGATCGGTTCCAACCCAAGCGACGTGGATAAGCTGGCGGTGGATCAGGAGTGGGCGCGATTGCAGGGGGCGTTGAAAGACCTGCAAGACCGCGGGGCGGTGGTGTTGACCCGCCTGGATCGAGCAACGCTGCAGGCGTTGCAGCATACGTTGCGCCAGGGGGATGTCCATGTGCTGCACTTTATCGGGCATGGTTATTTTGACGCTCAACAGAATGCTGGCGGGTTGGTCTTTGAGGAGGATACAGGGCGGAGCAGACGCGTATCCGCCGAGCAGTTGGGCGTATTGGTACATGACCAACCATCGCTGCGCCTGGTCTTTCTCAACGCCTGCGAGGGGGCGCGCGCCGGGACGGGGTCGCTGTTTGCAGGGGTCGCCCAGACGCTGGTGCAGCAGCGTGTCCCCGCTGTGCTGGCGATGCAGTTTCCGGTGAGCGACGCAGCGGCGATTGCCCTGGCGCATGAGTTCTATGCGGCGTTGGCGGATGGCGTGGCGCTAGACGAGGCCACCAGCGAGGCGCGCAAGGCGATCTACGCGGCGGGTGAGACCCTGGAGTGGGGGACGCCCGTCCTTTTCAGCCGGTCGCCGGGTGATTCCATTCTCAGCCCGGGAGTCGACAAGGAGAACGCGATGGATCAGCAAAACGACGCACCCTGGTGGGATCAGATCCAGGCAGGTGGTGATGTGATCATCGCCACTGTCGGCGCGGGGGCCAGCAATGTGGCCGTGGGGAAGGGGATCACCCAGCAGATCTACCAGCTTGTCGGCCCGCCCACGCCCGACGATGGGCAGGTGATCACACAAAAGCTGGACGCGGTGGAGGCCGCGCTGGCATCCCTGGGGGAAGCCGACGCTGCAGCGCGGCAGACCGCGGCGCTCCAACTCCAGCTGCTGCGCGGTGAGATGACCAAGACCGGAGACGGCGATGTGCCGAGCGCCAGTGCCATTGTGTTAGCGGGAAGCTGGCTGCTGGACAATGTGCCAGTCTTGATCGATCCGTTGACCCACCTCTTTGCCACGCCTGCCGCCGGGCGTGTCCTCGGCAAAGCTGGTGAAACCGCTGTCACCTGGGCCAGAGAGCGGTTCGGCAGCCGCTAGTCGGTCTTCGCATGTATGTCCACTCAACCTCCTGACGACCACTCATCTGAATCGTGGATCCGCCGCCAATGGGAGCGGCTGCGGCACGGTCGATGGCGCGATGTGATTGTGGTGCGCGTCGACGAGGGCGCGCGCAATGTGGCGGTCGGGAAGTACATCTTGCAGGTGAATGTGGCTGGTCACAACCTGGCGCTGCCGGTGATCTGGATCGCGCTGTCGATGGCGGTTGTGGTTGCCGTTTTGCTCTACCCTGTCGTAAAACCGATCTTTTGGCCGTTTAAGATGCAGTCAGGCACGCTGCGTGTTGCCATTGCGGACTTTGGCGAAGCAGGGCGCGGCGGGCGTGTGCGCCGCTCAGAGCGGGGCAGCCTGCTGAGTAGCTGGCTGTATGAGGAACTCCGGCGCACGATTGACGCCGAACCTGACAACACGTTCTTGCAGGGCATCAACATCTGGCACAACACCCGGCTGGACACCCCGCGCGATATCCGACTCCCTGTCCTTCAAGATGAACGGGACGCGGCTCGTCTGGCACAACGCATCTCCGCCCAGATGGTGATCTATGGCAATGTCATCCCTGAAGATGGCCGGGAGAAACTCGACATAAAGTTCTATATCGCGTCTACGCTGCCCGATGAGAGCAACCTGCTGTTGGGGCCGCACGCGCTGGGGAGGCCGCTGGAGTTACCTTCAGGAACGGGGATCGAGCTGGCCGCCAATCTGGTCGTGGTGGAGCGGCTGCAGGTGCGGTCGCAGGCATTGGCGTTACTGGTTGCTGGGCTGACCCAGCAGATCCTGGGGCGCAGCGAGGAAGCCCTGGCGACATTCCGCCGGGCTGAGGCTGTCTTTGACGAGTGGCCCGATGATGCGGGCAAACATATCCTCTACTTCCTGATCGGGCGCGAGGAGCTATTTTTGA
>CAZYQJ010000645.1:0-3502 GCA_964649925.1 uncultured Litorilinea sp. | reverse complement strand
TCCGGCCCAACCACTATGCCGCCTGTCACTTTGCGGACGAGTTGAGCCTCACCGGGATTGTGGAGTAGACGAACGGCTATGGTGCAAGTGATCGGACACCGCGGCGCGGCGGGTGAGCAGCCCGAAAACACCCTCAAGGGCTTCCGCTATGCGCTGGATTTGGGTGTGGATTATGTGGAATGTGATGTCCACCTGACGCGCGATGATCGGCTGGTGGTCATGCATGATGCGACGGTGGATCGCACAACCAACGGCCAGGGGGCGATTCGCGCCCTCACCTTTGATCGCATCCGCAGCCTGGACGCAGGCGAGGGTGAGCAAGTGCCCACGCTGGACGAGGTGTTGGACGTGGTGCGCGGGCGGGTGCGGCTGTTGTGCGAGCTAAAAGGGGCAGGCGTGGAGGAAGCCGCGGTGCAAGCGGTCGCCGCCCACGATATGGTGGACCAGGTCTATTTTACGTCGTTTAGTCTGGACCGGCTGGCGCGGGTGCGCCAGATGGGTGATCACTATCGCCTGGGCGCGATCCTGCCCAACCCGTCCGAGGTTGAGATCGCCCGCGCCGTGGAACTGGGGGCAGAGGCGATCGGCGTGCAGTACAGGAACCTCTGTTATCGCGTCTTGGACCAGGCGCACGAGGCAGGCTTGCAGGTGCGCGCCTGGAACCCGGATACGCTGGCAGAGCAGCAGGCCATGATCGCGCTGGGCGTGGATGCCATCTGCACCAACCGGCCCAAGGCGCTGATGGCCTATCTGCGCGGCACAGCCGCCCCCGCAGCGCGCAAGCTCCCCAAAACCAACCACCATCTACGCAACAGGCAGTACGCCAAGGAAGGGTAACGATGGCAGGCAGCTATATCACTCGATCCACGCTGCAAAGCGAGATGCTTGATTGGGGCATGTTGGGCTGGGTCAGCCGGCCCGCCACCACCGGCGCACGCCAACTGACGGTCATGGAGGTGACGTTGACGCCGGGGAACGGTCACAACTTCCACAAGCACCCGGAGCAGGAAGAGGTGATCTACGTGGTGGAAGGGACCGTCGAACAGTGGCTTGAGCAGGATCGCAAACAGTTGGGGCCCGGCGAAGCGGTCTTTATCCCGGCGGATGTGGTCCATGCCTCGTTCAACGTGGGCAGCGGCCCGGCGAAACTGCTGGTCTCGCTCGGCCCGTGCGTCGGGGAAGGCGGCTATGACGTCGTCGAGGTTGGCGACCAGGCCCCGTGGAAGGATTTGCGGTAAAAAAAAGTGACCGGCACCTCGCAAGTGCCGGTCACTTAGATTGGTGCAGTCAGCGCGCCTAGCGCAGGCCGGGGCGGTTTTGGCCCGTCTGCGCGTGCTTGTCGATCAACCGTTCGACCTGCTGTACAAACTCCTCGGTCATGGCGGCCAGGTCTTGCTGGATCGTCTCCTGGTCCATGGCGTAGACCAGCCGTGTCCAGTAGCTGTTGTAGATGACGCCCAGCCAGGTGATGAAGTTGAGATTCTCCTCCAGGGCGCGCAGCGGGTGGCTGACGAAGTAGGAGACAAAGGCCGCCACGCCCAGCCCGCCGAAGATGGCGCTGATGCGCGCTTCGCCCGTCCAGACGCCCGCCACCGCAGCCACCACAAAGGCGAGCAGCCCCACCCCAAACAGAATGCGATACATCCAGACCGTGGTCTGGTACGGCCCCATGAAGGCATTCAGCAGCCGGTCAAACATGTGGCGGTTGTGGTCAAAGCCCTCGAGGATGTGCTTGCGCCATGCGGCGTGCAGTTCCGCGTCCACCGCGGCGGTTGTGGGGTCGGGCGTGGGCGCGGGCAGTTGTGAGGCGGCATCGGACGATTCCACCTGACGCGCATCGGCTACATCCGCAGGCGCGACGCGCAGCCGCTGAAAGACCTGGATGGCATCCTGGATCAGCGTGGCATAGAGCGGGGCCTGTCCCTCGCCGTTGTAGGAGGTGGCAAAGGCCAGGTAATCGCCCTTGCGCAGCGCATCCAGCCGGGCCGGGTCGGCGTTGACAAAGTCAAAGAAGCCGACGACCTGGGCCTGGGCCGAGGCGTTGAACTCGTTGAACATCGCTTCGGGCGCAAGGAAGCCCACATCCTCATGGTTGAAGCCCATGATCTGGGGCGCGCCCATGCTGATGGACCGCACCGCTGCCGGGCCGTTCAACTGCCTGCGGGCGAACTCAAAGACCTCCCATTCGGCGGCCTGGTTGCCGTGGAAGTCGCGCCATGCGCCGTTGGGGTCGGGCCGCCATTGATGCCCACGCCAGGGCTGTTCCAGGTCAAAGCGGAAGTGCCGGGCGAACCGTTCCGGGTCCTGCTTGCCCCACTCTTCAAAGAAGATGTGGTTTTCAAAGCGGATCAGCATCCGCCCATCCTCGGCAAAGGCGTTCCCGCCCGACTCGACGGCCAGCACGGCGACGGCCACCGCGGGGTCCAGTTCCAGCGTCTTCGCCAGTTGGGTCACCAGCCCGCCGAACTGGTTCCAGGTGGTGATGACGGCCTGTTCGGTCCAGGTGGCGGCCTTGTTCACCTTCAACAGCCCTTCCGGTTGGGGGGAAAGCGGGGCCGTGAGCAGCTCGGCGCGCTCGCGCAGATAGCTGCGCGGCTGGGCGGGGCGGGGCGACTGGCGCAGCACAAAGCTGCCATGCACATAGCCTAGCTGATCCAATGCCTTGACATAAAGCCATTCGTCCAGTTCAGCCAGCACCAGCAGCGCGGTCTCGTGGGGGAGCACCTGCAGGATGGCGTGTTCGGTGCTTGGCCCGCTGCGCAGGTTCAGCCCCAATGGGGCAGCGACCAGCCCCTGCCACTGTTGACCCACAGGCAGCACCTTGCCCGGTTTATGCACTACCGGCTTTTGTTGGTTGGGCATGCGGATGCGGAAGTCGGCAGGTTTCTCGGCGTGCAGCACCTGGCGAAAGTCCTCGATGATGCCGGGCCGGTTGGAGATCGACCACTCCGGCTGGTCGGGGACCTGCGGCCAGCGGTAGAGGATCAGCGACAGGATCGGCTGGTGTGAGGGGTTGCGGTTCCAGTTGGCGATCTCGTGATAGGCCGCCTGCACCCACCCTGTATTGTGCGCCGGGTCCCAGCCGCGCCCGCGTGTGGTGGGGTCGGTCTCGGTGATAAAGACGGGCAGGTGGCGGAAGCGGTCGGGGATGGCGTTCATGAAGTCGCGATAGGTGCGGAACTCGTTGCGCAGGTGGCGGTAGCCGGGCGTGGTGTGATAGAAATCGCCGGTAATCTGGTTTGGGTCGAGGGCGTGGGTGTAGGTGTGCAGGGCAAACCCGTCGCAGCCGTCGTCGGGGAGCGAGGTGATGACATGCACAAAGTAGCGCACCCAGTCGCCTTTCTCGTTGCCAGGGTAGGTGGTAGTGGCATTCCAGGGGGCAGGCCCGGCCACCAACACCTGGTCCTGCTCATGGCCCTTGACGCTGCGGATGGCGGCGCGGCACTGGCTGTAGGCGCGGGCGTAGTCATGCGGCAGGATCAACTGTCCGTTGGGGCGCTCG
>CAZYQJ010000644.1:0-3508 GCA_964649925.1 uncultured Litorilinea sp. | reverse complement strand
AAACATGTGGCCGGGTTAGTTCCCCAATTGGGGGGCATTCCCAGCCGCTATGGCCCCGTTTCGGTGGATGTCATCACCACACGTTATGCGGGCGGCGCGCCGGTCGAGGCGATCAACCCCTATGTGACCATCCACCGTGTGGACGTTGCGCCGTTTGACCCGCAGGATCTGTATAACCAGGTCATTTCGTCCAACCACACGCTAGCGGGTTATGCCCAGCGCTTGGCGACAGAAGCGCCCTATGACCTGGTGCATGTCCATGACTGGCTGCCAGGGGTGGCAGGTATCTCGCTCAAGCACACCTTCAAGACCCCGATGGTCGCCACGGTGCACGCCACCGAGCGCGGGCGCCACCAGGGCTATGTGAGCAACTCGATCAGCGGCCAGATCGATGCATTGGAGTGGAAGATCTGCTATGAGTCCTGGCGGCTGATCGTCTGCAGCCAGTATATGACCAACGAGTTGTACTGGTACTTTGGTGCGCCGCGCAACAAGATGACCATTATCGCCAACGGCATTGATGTGAGCCAACTCACCCACTGCTCGGTGGAGAAACGGGCTGCGCTGCGCGCCCACTACGCGCCCAACGGCGAACGGCTGCTTTTCTATGTTGGGCGCATCGTCCACGAAAAGGGGCTGCATGTCCTGCTGCGCGCCATGCCCCGCATCCTGCACGACAATCCCGGCACGCGCCTGATTGTGGCGGGCAAGAACAGCCGTCACTACCAGCCGCTGGCTTGTGAACTCGGCGTCAACGAGGCAGTTCATTTTCTGGATTACATTACCGATGCCGAGCGCGACTGTCTCTATCAGGTGGTGGATGCCGCCATCTTCCCCAGCCTCTATGAACCGTTTGGCATCGTCGCCCTGGAGGCGATGGCGCAGGGCTGCAATGTCATCGCCAGCGATGTGGGCGGTTTGGGCGAGGTGGTGGAACACCTGGTCAATGGGCTGACGGTCTACCCCAATGACCAGGACAGCATTGCCTGGGCGGTGCGCACGCTCTTTGCCGACCCGGCGGCAGCGGAAAAGCGGCGTGAAAATGCGCTGCGCCAGGTCCAGGAGTTGTACTCCTGGAGCGGCATCGCGCGGCGGACCGTGTCACTCTATGAGCGTGTACTCGACGAACGGGGATCAACCCCCTGGTAAGCGGTCAGACAGACGCGCCGGGTGCGACCCGCTCATAGACAATCGGCAGCGGCTCCACCGGTGTATCTACTAGCTGAAATGCCGCTTCGATCTCGGCGCGAATCCCAGCCGCCGCGTCCTCTGTGACGGCGTGAACCGTACAGATCGGCGCGCCTGGCTCCAGACGGTCCCCGACTTTGGCATGGACGACCAGCCCCACCCGGTGATCAATAGGGTCGCCTTTCTTCTGCCGCCCACCGCCCAACGCCACTGCTGCCAGTCCCAGGCCGCGCGAGTCCACCGACTGGACATAGCCGCGGCGCGGCGCGGTGACCTCGACCTGGGCAGGCGCGGTGGGCAGCCGCGTTGGGTCGTCCACCTGTGCGCCGTCGCCGCCCTGGGCCACCACAAATTCACGAAACTTGGCGAGCGCCGCGCCGGAGGCGATCACCTGGCGCACGCGATCGGCAGCCTGAACGGCATCCAGCGCGGCGCGGTCAGGGCTGCCCAGCAGCAGCATCTCCACGGCCACCGCTTCCACCAACGTCTGAAAGTCGTGCGGCCCCTGGCCTTGCAGCGTGGCAATCGCCTCCTGTACCTCCAGCGTATTGCCCACGGCATGGCCCAACGGCTGATCCATCTGCGTGATCAGCGCCACGACCTGTCGCCCGGCACGCTCGCCGATGGCGACCATCAACTGTGCCAGGCCGCGCGCCGCGTCCAAATTCTCCATAAAGGCTCCGTGCCCGCACTTGACGTCCAGCACAATCGCATCGGCCCCTGCGGCCAGCTTTTTGCTCATGATGCTGGAGGCGATCAGAGGGAGGCTGGGCACAGTGCCGGTCACGTCGCGCAGCGCATAGAGCGTCTTGTCGGCGGGTGCGAGGTTGGCCGTCTGCCCGGCGACTACCAGCCCCACCTGGCGTAGTTGGCGGCGAAATTGATCCTCGCTCAGGTCAGGACTCCACCCGGCGATGCTCTCCAGTTTGTCAATCGTGCCGCCCGTGAAACTCAGTCCGCGGCCGCTCATCTTGCCCACGGGCAGACCACACGCCGCCACAATCGGCCCCACGGCCAGCGTCGTCTTGTCGCCCACCCCCCCGCTGGAGTGCTTGTCCACAATGACCGTGCCCGGCGGCAGGGCGTCGTGCAGGTCTAGCTGGTCGCCGCTGGCGGCCATGGCGAGGGTCAGCGCCGTGGTTTCAGCCGCAGTCATGCCCTGGAAGTAGACCGCCATGGCCCAAGCCGCCACCTGGTAATCGGGGATGCGGCCCTCGGTCATGCCGCGGATAAAGAACTCGATCTCCTCGGCGGAAAGCTCGCCCCCGTCGCGCTTCTTGACGATAATATCTACCGGGTTCATCCTGTTGCAGACTCCTTTGTGCCGCATGGCCTGGTTCTATGCGAAGAGTATAGCATGGGGCAATTGGGGAAAACAACCGGCCCCACCGGAGCAGATCGTTTGACCAGGCCGCAACAAGGCTGTTACAATGGCTGGACGCTTGATCCGCGCCGCCCGCTGCCACACCGGGCGCGCGCAGCCGAGAAAGGAGAGATGCCATGACCCAACCCGTGACGATTGTCGGCGGCGGGCTGGCAGGCAGCGAGGCGGCTTGGCAGTTAGCCAACCGCAATATCCCGGTGCGCCTGTATGAGATGCGCCCGGCGCGCCCCACGCCAGCCCATGTGAGCGACCGGCTGGCCGAACTGGTCTGCAGCAATTCGATGGGCAGCACCCTGCCCGACCGCGCCCTGGGGATTCTCAAGAACGAGATGCTGGCGCTGGGCAGTATGGTCATCGCCACGGCCTTTAAGCATGCGCTGCCCGCGGGCAGCGCGCTGGCGGTCAGCCGCGACGACTTCTCCGCCGAGGTAACCGAGCGGATTCACGGCCACCCCAACATTGAGGTGGTGCGCGAGGAGGTGACAGCCATCCCCAGCGGCCCCACGATCCTGGCGACCGGCCCGCTTACCAGCGATGCCCTCGCCGCCAAGATCCAGGCGTTGACCGGCAGCCAATACCTCTATTTCTACGATGCGCTGGCCCCCATCGTCAGCGCCGAGAGCATTGACATGAGCATCGCCTTCCGCCAGAGCCGCTACGACAAGAGCAGCGACCTGGGGCAAGAAGAAGGCGACTACATCAACTGCCCGCTCAACCGCGAGGAGTATGAGACCTTCGTGCAGGCGGTACTCGACGCGCCCAAGATTCAACTGCGCGAGTTTGAAAAGGAGTTGGAACGCTACTTCGAGGGCTGTATGCCCATCGAGGCGTTGGCGGCGCGCGATCCCATGGCGCTCGCCTTTGGCCCGATGCGCCCGGTGGGGCTGCGCGACCCGCGCACGGGTCGCCGTCCCTATGCCGTGGTGCAACTGCGCC
>CAZYQJ010000643.1:0-3530 GCA_964649925.1 uncultured Litorilinea sp. | reverse complement strand
GGCGTCACCAGAGATGCGCGCATCAGCACATGGGGATCGTATGTCAGCAACGGCGCAGGCGGCAGTTGTCTGGACAAAGACATCCTCTCGCTGATCTACCAACTGCATCAGACCAATACGTCCACCGACATGCTGCGTTCGATCTATGAGATCAACGGATATCAAAAGACCTACCTGCTCGACCGCGCTGCGCAGGAGATGCAGTTCATCTTCAACCAGAAGACAGTCGCGCTGCTCGGCCTGGCCTTCAAGAAGCGCACCAATGACATGCGTAATTCGGCGGCGCTGAAGGTCGTGGAGTCACTGTTGGCGCGCGGGGTCACGTCGATCCGTGCCTACGACCCATTAGCAAACGAGGAAGCGAAACGGAACTGGTTCAATCCCGACAAGAACCACCTATTTGAGCGAATCACCTACTGCCAGACCCCGCAAGAAGCCATCGAGGGGAGCCAGGCGCTCTTCATCTCGACCGATTGGGAGGAATTCCGCGGGCTGTCCTCTGTGATTCAAGAGACTGTACAGCCTCCCTACCTGGTCATGGACGGGCGGCGCATGCTCGCCGATCACGACGAACTGGTCGCAAAGGGCTATGACTATATCTCCGTGGGCGGCCCAGCGCTGCGATCCACACTCGCCCAAGAGACGATGCCCATCGGCCAACTGCTCCACTACCGCCCCCATGGGACAAACACGTCTGCCTACAACGCGCTGCCAAGAGTGCCCTAGTATCGGCACAGTACCAGCATAGTATCGGCATAATATCGGCATAGTATCGGTGTAACCCGGAGAACACGATGAGACGACATCGCTGTCGGCAATGCATGCTGGCCCTCTGCGTTATGCTGCTTTCGGGATGCTTCGCCAACGTCAGTGGGCGATTGCAATCCCTGGCAGATGGCTCGCAGGTGGTCTGGCTTCCCGCTGTGGCTAACACAGATGAACGTCAATCTCCCCAACAAAATGCCGGACACCCTGACCTGGTCGGTCAGGTCGGTGGCCGGATGCAAGGCATTGCCGTTCAGGGTGACTATGCCTATGTCGGCGTAGGCCCCCGGCTTGTGATACTCGATCTCTCGGCGCAGCCACACGCCGCGCCGGTGGGCCAGTCCCCTATCTTGCCCGAACTGGTGCGCGATGTGTCCGTCAGCGGGCAGTATGCCTATGTGACGACCGAGGCAGGCGACCTGCGCGTAATAGACGTGACGGACGCCGCTAACCCACGCGATATCACGGATGCCGGAGTGGCAGCGGCCTCGACAATGCAGACCGCGCAGGCCGCGCTGTCCGGCCAGGCCACGCATGCCATGACCGTGGCGGACGCCTATGCCTATGTTGCGGTGGCGGACGAGTTGCGGATCGTCGACATCGCAGCAGGCAAAGCGCCCGCGGTCGTGGGCAGCCTGCCCCTGCCGCATCCGGCCCAACAGGTCGCCGTTGCCCAACAGCGCGCCTATGTCGCAGCCGGGCGCGCGGGTCTGCGGATTGTCGACGTTTCTGACCCCGCCCACCCGGTCGAAATGGGCAGCTATGACACGCCGGATATAGCCGTCGATGTCCAGGTGGCGGGCAATGTGGCGTATGTGGTGGACCCGTGGTCAGGGCTTCACCTCGTCGACGTCGGAGACCCCGCTGCGCCCAGCGAGATCGCGCAGTATGACACCGCGGGGTTAGCCAGCGATGTCTTTGTCCTGGGCAGCCGCGCCTACATCGTGGACGAGTTCTTTGGCCTGCATGTGGTGGATGTAACCAGTGACGGCGCAGCCGTGCCGCAGCCGGTCTATGCCGTGCCGCAAACCGTGCAAGCGGTGGTCACCAGCGGCCAGGTGGGCTACGTGGCTGCGGGCGAAGATGGCCTGTGGGTCATCGACCTGGCCCGCCCGGAGACTCCTGCGGCGGTGCGCCGGATTGAAGCGCCGGAGTATATCCAAAGCCTGGCCCTGGCGAGTGGCTATCTCTACGCCGCTGCCGAAGGCGCGGGGCTGCATGTGTTCGATATCGCCAATCCGCTAGACCCGCAGCGGGTCGGCGTCTATGATGCCCTGGGTTACGCCACCGCGGTGGAGGCCGCCGGGACGCTGGCCTTTGTCGCCGACGAGTGGTCGGGGCTGCATATCCTCGACATGTCCCATCCACAGGATCCGGTTCAACTAGCCAAGCTAGACATCGGCGAGATCCGGGACGTTAAGGCTGTGGGCAGCCTGCTCTATGTCGCGGCAGAAGAAGCCGGGCTGTACGTCTTTGACATCGCCGACCCGGCTGCCCCGCGTGAAGTGGTGACCGGGAGTGTCCCTGGCGACGCGATGGGGGTTGTCGTCGGCGATGGCTATGCTTATCTGGCCGCGGGCGGAGCCGGTTTCCAGGTCTTCTCGCTGGCGGGTGTCGCCGATCCGATTGTCGCCGGATGGACAGAGACCTATGGCCGCGCCATCGGCGGCACAGGGCGCTATCTCTACCTGGCGGCGGAGCAAACCGGTCTGCATGTGATCGACGTGACAACGCCCACGTCGCCCAAACTGGTCGAAACGGTTGCCACCTTTGGGGCTGCCGTCGATCTCTCCGAGAGCGACACCTACCTCTACGTAGCCGACGAAATTGGCGGGTTGCTTGTGTTCAAGATCCAGCCATAAGAGGACGCCCATGAAACCGCAGCCTACTATCATGCATCTGCACCGGCCCTGGTTGCTCCTCTGCGGCGCACTCGTCCTGGGCCTCTTGATCGGTCTATCCACCTACCCGGGGCGCGCCGCCGAGGTGGTGGATAATGGCTATCGCAGCGCCGTCCGCCATGAGAACTGCAACAGCACGCCCACCGGCGAGAAGCCCGAAAGCAAGCTCTGGTTCCATGACGGTGTCTGGTGGGGCAGCCTCTGCCATGACGCTACATCTACGTATCACATTTACCGGTTTGATTTTGCCAACCTGGACTGGATCGATACCGGCGTGGAATTGGATAACCGCTCAGGCACCAAGGCCGATGTCCTCTGGGATGAGGCCAGCCAAAAGCTGTATGTAGCGTCAGCCGTGTTTACCAACTCCGGATCGTCCTCCGGTTCGTCATCCCACTGGACACGTCTGTATCGCTACAGCTACAACACAAACAGCCACAAATATGTGCTTGACTCCGGCTTCCCCGTTACGGTTTCGCGCGGGCGTTCTGAAACAATCTCGCTGGCTAAAGACTCCACAGGCCGGTTGTGGGTGACCTATGTCGAGGACCGCAAGGTGATGATCAACCACAGCCTCGACAATGACACAGCTTGGGGCACGCCTTATGTCTTGCCAATGACGGGGGCTGACAACCTCAGCAGCGATGACATTTCGGCGCTGATCAACTTTGGCGACCGCATTGGGGTGATGTGGAGCAATCAGAATAGCAAGATCATGTACTTCGCTGTTCACCAGGCCACCGACTCAGATGACCGGAACTGGCAAAGCACCGCGGCCTATAACCCTGGCGGCAGCGGCGCAGACGACCATATTCACCTCAAGTCGCTGCAAAATGACAGCGCGGGCGTAGTCTTTGCCGCCAC
>CAZYQJ010000642.1:0-3541 GCA_964649925.1 uncultured Litorilinea sp. | reverse complement strand
TACTCCTGGGCAGCGCCCTGTTGGGCGTCTACCAGCGGTTTGTACGCCCGGCGGTGGAACCACAGCCCGACTGCAATCAGGGCTGAGGCCGTAAACGCGACCCACAGCCCGATGTCGGGGACGGCCCACGTGCTAAACTGGGCGATGATGCCTTCGCCCAGCACGGGCGGGATAAAGGGATCGACGCTGCTGGAGAGGGCGGCGGTGGGGTCCAGGTTGGTGCCAAAGTTCGCCAGCCAGTATTGCAGGTCGATCAGAAAGATGGCGGGCAGCAGCAAAGCCGGGAGGGCCAGGAGCGCAGCCCAGCGCGTGTGGACAAAGACCGCGGCCAAAATCAGCAGTGCCACGCCGATAATCCCATAGATCGAGATGGACTTCTCAAAGGGGGCCGCCTCGTTGAGCGGTCTCATGCCGATGTAGTGGTTCAGCCCGTCGATCTCGCTCACATCGCCCTCGATGCGGTTGACATACGCCTGTACCATCAGCCCGCCAGGGTACTGCGGCGCATTGAGCGTCAGCCGCCAGTAGGGCAGGAAGATCGAGCTAACCAGTAGGATGGCGGCGGCGACAAAGAGCAGCGTCGGGATCAGGTAGCGGGTGCGGTTGGCCCGGATTTCTTCAGCAGGGACACGTGGTCCCAAGATGTTTTCCAGATTTTCAGCCATCATGGTACTAACCTCATATCGATCTGTGTGGGGCGCAGGGGTGCCGCGCCCCACGCAAACGGACCTAGTCGTTTCCGCCGGACGGTTCGACCAGCATATAGCCCATCATCTCCAGATGCAGGGCGGAACAGAATTCAGTGCAGTAGAAGGCATAGGTTCCGCTCTTATCGGCCACGATCTCGAAGGTGACTGTCTCCCCCGGCTCAATGCTCAGGCTGATGTTGTAGCCGCCGAGTTGGAAGCCGTGGGTGGCGTCATGCGCGGTTTCGATGTTGGTGATGTGCCAGGTGACGTGGTCGCCTTCGCGGATCTCGACATGTTCCGGCGTCAAGTGCGAGCGGACGGAGGTCATAAAGATCTCGACGTTGTTGCCGTCGCGCACGATCTTTTCTTCGCCGGGTTTGGTGGCGTAGGGTGAAGGCTCCTGGGCGATCGGGTCCCAGCCCACTTCAGGATAGGCATTCCACGCCTGGATCTTGTCGGCCTTGATGATCTGGGCATAGTGCGGCTCGCCCACACCCATCGCCATGTCGTAGATTGGCTGCATGGCGTCGCCGCTCAGGTCGATGAGCTGCAGGTTCTGCGGCAGCAGCGGGCCGACCGGCGTAAAGCGATCTACCGCCCACTTGTTGAGCGAGACCAGGTAGCCGCCATCGGGGGAGACCGTGTCGCCTTCCGCCGCGGCGATGTGGCCCACGTTGTACTGCACGGGCAGTTTTTCCACCAACTGCCAGTCTTCGGGGTTGTCGCCGCCGATCTTCCACTTGGCGATGGCGCTGTCCAGGAAGAGGCTGGTGTAGCCAAAGCCCTCGTTGTCAAACTGGGTGTGCAGCGGGCCAAGCCCCAACTCGACCTGCGCATGCATCACGGCGTCAAAGTCCAACACCGGCACGCCAAACGGGTCCAGTTCCCAGTTCTGGTCGGCAATCGCCTGTTCGATCTTCTCGATGGAATAGACGGTTACCTGCGGGTCCAACTTACCGGAGACGACCATGTATTTGCCGTCGGGGGTCACGTCCACCCCGTGCGGGCTTTTAGGTTCGGGGGCAAAGTAGAGGATGCCTTCCGCCACCGCGGTTTCCAGGCGAATGACCGGCATGCCGTTGATCTCTTCGGTCTGGCCTGCCTGGTAGACTTCCTCAGCCTTCTTCCAGTTGAAGATGTGCAGATAGTCCATGTCGCGCTGGCTGACGCCTGCCTCGAAGGGCGGGTTGCCCTTTTCGATGCCGCCGGTCGCCATTTCGGTGTTGATCGAGTTGCAGAAGCCCCAGCCTTCGCTGGCGAGTTTGCCCGCGTCACACAGGTCCTGCCAGTAGGGCGGGACTTCGATGCTAAAGGAATTGTCGGGGTCGAGCCGCCCGCGCTCGCGGTCAAAACGCCAGAGGGTGATGACGCCGCGATACTTCTCGGCATATTCCTCGATGGGTGCGTATTCCCAGCCAAGCGGCGTGGCGTACTGCGTCCCCTGGATCACGTATTCGGTGTTGGGCGTGACAAAGGTCGATCCGTGGTTGCTGATGATGTTGGGGTCTTTGAGGATCTGCTTGGTCTCAAAGTCGCGCAGGTCGATCACCGCGGTGCGGGCGTGGGCCTTGTCGTTGATGAAGAGGAACTGGCCGTCATAGTCCCCGTCGGTCTCGCTCAACGCCGGATGATGGGTGTCGCCCATGCGGATTTTGCGCCCGTCCACGTTGCCCGCGTCCAGCATCTCCTCGATATCCTTGGCGCCAAAGCCGTACCCCTGCCAGGATTCAGGCGTAAAGACGGCAATGTTCTTGAGGATACGCATGGACGGTAGGCCGATGGCAAGTACCTGGCCGGAGTGGCCGCCAGAGGCAAACATGATGTATTCGTCCCATTTGCCGCTGGGCATATAGGTCTTGAGCGCGGCATTGATATCTTGGGGGGAAAGACCGCGGCTGGACGCGATCTCCATCGCCGATTCGGGCAGCGCGCTGTCAGGGCTGACCGCTTCCGGGGTCGCCTCTCGTCTGCGATTACACCCGGCCAGCACGCTGACCACCAGCAGCAAGATCAAGACAAGAACGGTTTTTTGTTTCATATGGGTCGTCTCCCTAGATGGTGAAAAGTATCTACCATGAAAATCATTATGTGCATCTGCCGGTGCTATGGCGCTTATGTGGGCGGCTTGCGCTGGGGCGGTTTCGCCAACACAATCAGGAAGGGCAGCGAGATCGCATTCTCCGGGCAAGCGTCCTCACAGGCCGTACAATAGGTGCAGCGGTCGGGATAGAACAGAACCGCTTTCCCATCAACCTGTAGCAAGGCATCGGTCGGGCAGAGGTCGACACAGAGGTGACAGCCCGTACAACGGTCGTGGTCGATTCGGGGGAGCGGGTCACGGTTCATGGCTCATTAGTCCAGTTTCTTCCCAACGATTTCCTGTACCAGAGGATAGCTGCCCATCACGCTGCGCGCTGCGACTTAAGTCTCATCGTACGCGTCGTGATGGGGATGGGATCAAAAAAGCCCTGTCCAGTAGATGCTGGACAGGGCTGATTAAACGAAAGAGAGGATCGGGGGCGTGTGTGGGCTGCGCGCTATGTCGCCAGCGCGTGACGCGCGGCGGCTGCGTCTGGCGATCTTATCTTATTGGTACGCTATTTGGTACGCTATCTCGTTGAGCGGTAGTGAGGTGGATGCAAGAGAGGCGATGAAGATACCTTGGGCGTCAAGCGGCTGATCGTCTCTGATACGGGAGAGGGGGCGGGGTGCCCGTTGGACAGGGGTGTCGCCCGCATCGTCAAAGCGCAGTTCATTGGGCCGGATGTCGTCGATCATGGTCGGCGTCACGCCGGTTGCGCCGAGTGGCAGCGCCCGGCCCAATGCAATGACGATCCCTAGCGCGATGAGTG
>CAZYQJ010000641.1:0-3549 GCA_964649925.1 uncultured Litorilinea sp. | reverse complement strand
CGTTATAGGTTCGCAGGCAGGAGACAATGCCATCCACCAGGAGGACGAGGGGAATGGCCGGGATCAGATAGGTCCACAGTAGGCGCGAGGCGCGCCAGGGGCGGATGAACGGCGCGGCCAGCAGCGCGATCCACGGCAGGCTGAACATGACCAGCAGCGCCAGGAGGGAGCGGCGCGTCTGCTCAAAGATGGCGATCCCCTGGCCTTGGTCTACGGCGTTCTGGATGAGGGCACGCGCCTGGGCCGGGGCGAAATGGTGGAATCCGGTAAAGATCGTGCGGAAGCCGGTGAGTTCCGGGGGCACATGGCACGCATCGACCGGCGCGGGCCAGGCCCGGATCAGGCCGGTGGGGTGCGCCAACGCCGAGGCGCGTTCGTTGGGGTAGAGGTCGGTCAGCAGCACTTCGTCCACACGCCCGGCCAGGCGCGGCGCGAGACGCTGCCAGGGGCCGCCGCCGCCCGCGCACAGGTCGACAATGCGGTGGGCGCGGCTGTCGGCAACCGCCCCCGCCAGCAGCGGCGCGACCCGGTCATACTGGCGCGCGACGGTGGCGATCAGGTTGAGACAGTCGGTCGCGCCATCGCGGATCGCGGGCGGACACCACGGCTGTTCGTGGATTTCGACAAGTTGCAGGCGAGGTAGGTGTGGCATAGCGCAACATTAAGCCACCGCGGTGTTGGTGATGGCCTGCACGGGGCGCAACGACGTGGCCGACCCTAGAGATTGAATGGACGAAATGTCTGCTACTCCGGCTTGGCCGCAGGAATGGAAGATAATTCCATCACCAGCCGCAACGCCTTGTTAACCGCTTCAGGCGTCGGAAAAGCGGCCGCGACATCGGGATCAAGCACGACGACGACCGCATCTTCACTGAACCGGTCGGCAAAGCGGTTTGGTTTAGACTTGGTATAGTCAAACTTGTACTGCTGTCGCAAATCCTCTCTCTCACTTCCTCCTTCACCGTTGCGCTTTTTCATAGGCTTCACGCTCCTTCTGAGTAGCTCTCCTCGCACTAATAATTCGTACAGTATCTTCACGCTCGGTAAAGGCAACGATGAGCAGACGATTCCGGTAGGAATGTCCAATGATCAATTCGCGATACTCATATTCGGCATGATCGTCATCGTCAAAGATCAGGGCTAGCCGATCCCGAAAAACTGTTGCGGCTTCCTCAAAGCTCACACCATGTTTTTTGTGGCTCTGTGCTGCTTTGTAGGGATTCCATGCGAACCGAATGCCCATACCTCACCTGTGCTATACCTCGTTTGCTATATCGATTTTACTATACTACACAAGTTTGGCAGGGGCTACCTGGATTTAGGTGAGGTATCTACCCCCCGGATCACAAAGCCGCTGTGGGGAAGGGCGGGCATCTTGGACAGGTCGACGCGCAGGTCTTGGTCGGGGACATCATAGCGCATGGCGCGTGTGAGCAGGCGCACTGCGGTTTTCATCAACTCAATCGTGATCCATTCCCCGGCGCAGCGATGGCCGCTTTCAAACTCGCCGCCACCCTGGGGGATGAAGGTGTAGGGGCTGTGATCCCAATGGCGAAAGCGTTCGGGCTGAAAGGTATGGGGGTCATCCCAGATGCGCGCGTCGTGGTTTGTGCCATACAGGTCGAGCAGCACCCAGGTTCCAGGGGTGAAGTGATGGCCGCGCCAGTCAAACGCCTGGCGCACTCGCCCGCCGACCAGCGGGAAGAATGGGTAGAACCGGCGCACCTCCTGGACAAAGCACTCCAGGTCATCCTCGTTCTCCTGTAGCCGCTGCCGCCATTCAGGGTAGTGGTGCAGGGCGAGGGCGGCACAGGTCACAAAGCGGGCGACGGCGACCGTGGGGCGCAACAAGTTGAGCAACTCCACCCCGGCTGTCCCCAGGTCGAGCAGCGAACCATCTGGCTCTTGGTGCCAGGCGATGACGTGCAGCGCGCTTTCGTCGGGGACGTGAAGCTGGCGAGCGCGTACCTGGGCGATCAGGCCGCGCGCCCAACGTTCCGTGCGCATGCGTAGCAAGATTGCCTGCCAGTTGCGCGGCCCGACCGACCCGGCGCCGTCGATCATCGCGCCGAACTCGCGCGTCCGCTGTTCGGCCTGTGGATCGGAGAGCGGCGTCGCGGCCCATTGACAGACGGCGCGGCATAAGATGGCGCGCGCCTCGTCGTGCAGCACAACCTGGTCGCCGCGCTCCCACTGGGCCAGGCGCGCTTGCCACTGTTCGGCGGTCAGGTTGGCAAGCCTGGCAATGCTGGCAGGGGGCATCAGCGACATGAACATCTGCTTGCGATGCCGGTGGGCATCCCCGTCCAGTGTCTGCACGCTGCCGATGTCTTGCAGCAGTAGCAGCACCGTGATCGGCAGCGCCTGTACACGGGTAAAGCGGTCGGGGTGGTAGAACATCTCCGCCGCATCTGCGCCCATCGTGCAGATCGCCTTTCGCCCCATCAGCCGGGTCTCAAAGAGGTCCGACTGATACCGGCTGCAGCGGTTGGCGATAAAGTTATAGCCTTCTGAGAGCAGGGCGATCGAGCTATCAAAGGCCAGGTCGCGGGGGATTCGCGCCACGGAATTTCTGTCTGTATCCATTGCTATCCCTCAGGCGTTGTGACGGGGGTGCGCTGCGGCTCCGGCGTGGGGACCGATTCGTCTGCGCCCAGGCGGAGCGCCAGAAGCACTGGCTTGCTGCCAATACCAATCGGCCACACGATGGTGTCTTCCACCACGGCAGGCCATCGGCCAACTCAGCCCTTGATTGTCCTCCTGGGCGGCAGGCGTACGGTGGGTGGCCTGCTGGCGCATCACCACGGCCAGGAGGAGCAGGACGGTGACCAGCACCACGATGACCATGCTCAACCCAAACATGGCCCACCACAGGTCGGCAAGCTGCGCCGCCGCCGGGCCGCGCGCATCCAGGCTGGAAGGCGTCTCGGCGGGGCTGATAGGCGGCATGGCGCAACCACCGAGCAACAGGCCGCCCATCAACAGCGGCAGCCGCTGGGCGTGGCGGATCAGGGTGTGCTGCCTGTAGAAGCGGTTTTGGTTGGCAGTCATCGTCATTCCAGATTATTCCCCGGTAAGCCAGGGCCAACGTGGCGGGTCATAGAGATAGGCGGCGATGTGGCGCGCCTCTTCTTCGCTAATATCCTGATCGGGCATGGCTGTATCCGGCTCGATGCCCTGCGGGTCCTGAATCCACAGCGTCAGGTTTTCCCAGGTGTTGGGGAGCGTTCCGGCGATATAGGTGCGGTCGTAAAAGTCGTCGAGCGGGGGGGCCACGCGCGCATCTGCGCCAGGGATGCCGTTAATCTCATGACACGATCCACAGCCATAGCTGGCGATTAAGGCCCGCCCTTGATCGCGGTCGCCGCCGGGGATTGATCGTGTGCCAAGTGTGCCGTTTACAGGTCCTGCACAGGCGGCAAGTACAGCCCCGGTGATAGCCGCCTGGCCCAGCATAGAACCTACCCTCACAATTCCTCCCATCCGTGAAAGTTCTCTAGCTTGCCGAGCACTGGTGCTGCTAGCGCAAGCCACTGACAGCGTGCTGGC
>CAZYQJ010000640.1:0-3554 GCA_964649925.1 uncultured Litorilinea sp. | reverse complement strand
AACCCAGAACCCGCGGCTTAAAAGGCCGCTGCTCTGCCAATTGAGCTAGGGACCCGCACACTGTGGCGTGACAAGGGTACTATAGCATACTCTGGGAGTCAAAAGCAAAAAATCTGGGGTCTACAGTTGGGGCGCGAGCGTCACCACCACGACATGCGACGTCAGCCCGGAAGTGGTCCAGGTAGCTTCCACCTCGGCCATAAACGATGAATACCCTGCGGGCAGCGGATCCGTCAACTGGTAGGTCCACATCCCGCGACGGTCGGCCACCACGCGCGCCACCACGCGCCGGTTAACCACCAGCGCGATCTCGCTGGATGGCTGCGCCATGCCCACCACCAACGGCCTGCGTGTCGTCAAGACATCGCCGTCCAGCGGCGATAAGATCATCGGCGCATACGACGGTGCCGCTTCGGCTGCCGCCAGCGGGCGCGCCTCCGTCACCAGCCGTTCGCCCAGGCTGGACCGGATTTCAACTTCCTCCGCGTCCGTCCAGACCTCTTCCTCAAACAACCAGAACTGCCAGCCGCCATCGGTCAGTGCATTGGCAAAGCCGACTGGCTCGCCACCCACCCAGGCAGAAACCCCTGAATGGGGTGTCGCTTGCCCGCGCACCACCACGCTCTGCCCCAGACGGTCGCCAAATGCTAGGCTAGAGATACGCAGCGGCAATGCAGGAGTCGGCAGCGGCAGCCGTGACTGAGACAGTTCATCTTCCACCCAAAAGACCACCGGCGCAGATTCGGCAATGATACCCCCATCGGAGTTCACTGTCGCCACCCGCACCACATGCACCCCGGGGGTCAGCGGGCCGTCAGTCGTCAGCCGCCATTCCTCGCGCGCGGTGACGATGCCCTCGCTCACCTGACGGTTGTCCAGGTAGAGGCGGACGGTCATCCCCGGCAGCCCCGCGCCGACAAAGGTCGCCTGGCCGCGGCGCAGTCGTGCGCCGAGTGTCGGAAACTTGATGGCAGGGGTCGCCAGCGAGAGCGGCCCCTGCTCGCCCGGCCCCAGCACCGTGACCACCACCGGAGATGCAGCCTCCTCAATCGCCCCACCTACATCCAGTTGGTAGACCGTCAACACATGCTGGCCCGGCGCAAGCGGCGTAAATGGCCCCAACTGCCATAAGCCGCTGTTATCCGCTGCCGTCGTCCCCAGCACGACTTCCTGGCTCACACCCGACGACTGGTCTGTATCGGCGACCGGCCCGGTCACCTGGTCGCGCACCTCCACCAGACTGCCTGCCGCTGCCGTACCATACAGCACGCGGATGCTTTGGGCTGGCACAATTGCGTTGGGGCTGACATTTGCCAGCGTCAAGGGGAAAAGATGCGGCGCGGGCGCAGCCGTGGGGTTGGCGGCGGGCATCGTGTCCGTAACGATTTGGGCAGCGCCGTCCGCCGTGGGCAGCGTTGAAGGGGCAGGAACCGTTTCGCCGCGGCCCTCAGCAGGGGCAGTTGGCGTCGCAGACGGGGTCGCCGTCACCGTCGGCTGCGGGTCGTTCGACCCGGCCAGCACGATCACCGTTGGCGTTGCCCTTGCGGTCGCCCGGCCTTGCGCGTCGGCAGTCGCAGGCTCCGCCGCAGGCCCGGCCAGCCAGGAGATCACCAATCCGCCAAAGATCAGCAGGATGATCCCCGTCTTCCAGCGGTCCAGGTTCCAGTCAAGATAAGGCGGCTTCTGGAACGGTTCGGGACTCATGGCGCGTCGGTTCAATCTTTGTGTTTGGCGTCGGCCAGTGCGGCCGCCTGAGCGATCCAGTGGGCAAAATCCGGTTGGTCCCCGGCCACCGCAATGGGAAACAGCGCGGCCAACTCGTCCACCGGAGTCATGGCTAGTTGCTCAAAGGTACAGATCCCGGCGCGATAGAGCGTCTGCGCGCTGACCGGCCCAATCCCCACGATCCGGGTCAACTCGTCGGGCGGCGGGCCTGTGTAGACGGCATTGACGCGCCCATGCCGCTCAGCCAGTTGGAGCGCCTGCGATGGCCATTCTTCCACATTGGCGCTTGGGTAGGCGTTGGTAGCCTGGCGCAACCGGTTGATGTCCGACGTCGCTACCTGATGCCACGTATAGATCCCGGCGCGATACAAACGCTGCCGGTAGACATCGCCAATACCGCGGATCTTGGACAAGTTATCCGGGTGCTCTTGCGAACGGCGCGTCAGGTCGGGGTTATCGCGCCAGGAAGGGCACGGGTGCGCGGGTTCCGGCGCGGTGGGCGCGGATTCGTCATGCGGCCCGCGGCGCAACGCCTCCCGCCGCGCCGCCAGCGCGCGCATCTCGCTGGGCCGCCGCACGCTCAACGGTTCACCGCGGGCGGGACGGCCCTCCGGCGGCTGAAACGGTTGGCTAGCCGTACGCCGGTGGGCAGGCGTCACAATGACCGTTTCGTGGTTGGCTGGTTCAGAAGCCGCTGGCGCAGGTTTCGGCAGCGCAGGCGCGGCGTTGGACACGATACCGGCGCTTTCTTCTCCCTCCAGGAAAACGCCGGGGCTGCGATAGCGCGGCGTCACGGCAGGTTGATCTTCGGGTTCAGGGGTGACCTGTGTTTCCATCTCACGCAGTTTGGCTTCCAACTCGCGCACGCGCTGACCCGCTGCCTTCATCCGCTCCTGGCGAAAGTGAAACCATTCCCAAAGCGTGGAGACAGTAAAGCCCAGCAGGAAACCGGCCAATACAAACCAAAGCCATGTCGTTGTCATGCGCAGGAAACCTCCGGTCTGTGCCCGTAGGCAGGTGCGCGGGAGGGGTACAGCGAAACTATCTGGGCGGTATGATAACGCGCGAAGGCAACCCTGTCAACGCGCTGGTCACTGCCCCGCAATCTTTTTTGACACCCGTTGCTGGCGCGCGGCCTCAAACAGGATCACCGCGCCTGCTACCGCCGCGTTGAGCGATTCCACCCCACCTGTCATGGGGATGGCCAGCGGTTGGGTCGCAGCGTGCGCCGCCGGGCTGGCCCCTTCCGCCTCGCCACCCACCACCAGCGCGGCGGGCTGCGTCCAATCGACTTCGTCATAAGACCGCTGGGCCGCGGCATCCGCCACATAGATCGTCTGGTCTGGGGCGAGATACCCCATCACCGCGTCCCAGGTAGCGCAGACGCGCAGCGGCAGCCGGAAGTGCGCGCCCATCCCCGCGCGTACCACCTTCTCATTGAATGGGTCCACCGTCTCCGGCGCAAACAGGACACAGTCCACGCCCGCCGCCTCTGCGCTGCGCAGCAGCGTACCCGCATTGCCGGGGTCGCGCACCCCATCCAGCACCAGGCTAAAGCGCGGGGAGGCAGGCAGCGGCACCTGCGGCAGCGACGTCACCGCGGCGATCCCTTGCGGCGTCACCGTGTCGGTCAGCGTGGCAAAGACCGCAGGGGTACACGCCAACACCTCCACCCTGCGACGCTGCAGATCGGCCACCAACGCCTGCGCCGCCGGGTGGGATTCAACGATCTCCGGCACGACAAACGCCACGCGCGGCACCGCGCCCGTCTGCAGCGCGTCGCGCACCAGGCGCACCCCTTCAATCAGCAACAGCCCCAGCGCATGGCG
>CAZYQJ010000639.1:0-3583 GCA_964649925.1 uncultured Litorilinea sp. | reverse complement strand
AAAGGTCATGGCGGGAATCATAAAGGCCAAATCCATGACAAAGACCAGGAAAGCGTCGTCTGGCTGTTGGGTGGCGATCCCCGCCGCGATCTTGCTACCCCAGATCGGCACAAACAACAGCGCCATACCCAATACCACGGCGATCCAGCGCACCGGCATCCGCTCGTCTACCTGGGCGGCAAAGGCTTCCAGATCGATGTTTGCCAACAGCCCGGCCAGCGAATAGACGCCCAGCCCTAAGAGTGCCAGATAGATCGGGTATACGACCGTATAGGCCGGGTCAAAGACGTAAAACGCATAGTAATAGGGCACAAAGACCAGCAGCCCCACCCACAACACCAGCGCACGGGTTGATCCACGCCGCGTCAGGATCATCGCCGCCACCAGCCCTGGCGCGGCTGCCAGCGCAACGGCATCCTGTACGGGCAGCCCGATCAGCAACGCCTCCGGCATAAACGGCTGATAGATTTGCGGGTTCATCAAACCAACCGCAGCGGCAATGACCAACAAGACGGCGATCATCCCTCCCATTACATTGTAGGGCCGCAACGATGAACGGAACATGCTATACTCCTTCCACCCTGCTTCGAGGATGGGCAACCATCCCTCTATTTCTGGAGAGCCGATCCAGAATAGCGCAAGGTATGTTCAAGGCGCGTTGCCAGATGGTTTTTGCCCCGGTCATTGGCGGCAAGGGCAAGGCTTGTGCGCTTTTGCTTTCACTGACAACGGGGTAGAATCAGCTTGATTCCAGCCACATCCTGAGGCACACTGGCAAATATGTTCCAGCACATACCCGTTCTGATCAAAGGCGCAGGCGACCTCGCCAGTGGTGTGGCCCTGCGTCTGCATCGCAGCGGCTTCCCTGTGGTCATGACTGAACTGGCGCATCCGCTCACCGTACGGCGCACAGTCGCCTTTGCCGAGGCCATCTTTGCAGGCCACACCCAGGTGGAGGAGGTGCGCGGCCAGCGCTGTTCGCCCGCCGACGTCAAGGCAGTCTGGGCAGATGGCGCGATCCCGGTGCTGGTTGACCCGCAAGCCCGGGTGCGCGCCCTGGTCAAGCCCATCATCCTGGTGGACGCAATCATGGCGAAACGCAACCTGGGGACGCGTATCGGCGATGCGCGGCTGGTGGTGGCGTTGGGGCCTGGGTTCTGCGCCGGGCAAGATTGCCATGCGGTCGTCGAAACCAACCGTGGCCACAACCTGGGCCGAGTCATCTGGCAGGGTAGCGCCGAAGCCGATACGGGGCAGCCCGGCGCGCTGCCGGGTATGTCACCCAACGCCAGCCGCGTGCTGCGTGCGCCGCAGGATGGGTATGTCCTTCCCCACTATGCCATCGGTGACCGTGTACCCTCGGGCGCGATCATCGCCGCCATACACGACGACCAGGGGATGCGCCCTGTAGTCGCGCCCTTTCCTGGCATCCTGCGCGGGCTGATCCATGCCGAAGTGCCAGTGACCAGCGGGATGAAGATTGGCGACCTTGACCCGCGCGCCCGGCGCGAGTACTGTTTCACGGTTTCCGATAAGTCGCTGGCGATTGGCGGCGGGGTGTTGGAAGCAGTGTTGAGCTTTCTACGTACGGCGCTGCCGCCCGCCAACAAGCCTGCGCCCCCCAAACCGCGCCGTCGTCGGCGCTAACCCGGCAGAGAACTACTGTGCAAACGATCATCGCCGCAGTCTCGTTGCGTAATCTCATCGGGCAGCCGGACGCAGCCATCGACCTCATTGCACCCTTGGGCCGCGGTTGCAGCCAAAGAAGTGCGGCCCGATCTCTATCAATTCCAGCGCTAAGGTTCACACACCCTAAGCGACACACCCTCTAGAGAGACCATCCGCATGTCTGCCATGACGCTCTTTCCAATTCAAGATATCCCGTTGATTCACCCAGGCGACGACTTGGCCGCGCTGATCGTGGAATGCCTGGAGGCGCAGGGCGAACGCTTGCAGCCGGGTGATATCCTGGTGGTGGCGCAGAAGGTGGTGAGCAAGGCCGAAGGGCGGCTGGTCAAGTTAAGCGAGGTGACCCCCAGTCCCCAAGCCATCGAACTGGCCGACCTGGTCGCCAAAGACCCGCGCCATGTGCAGGCCATCCTGGACGACAGCCGCGCCATCATCCGCGCCCGCCGCGGCCTGCTGGTGGTGGAGCAGCGCAACGGCTGGGTCTGCGCCAACGCCGGGGTAGACCGCAGCAATGTCGCGCCCGGCGAGGAAGATTTGATCGCCCTGCTGCCCGAAGACGCCGATGCCAGCGCCGAACGGCTGCGGGCGCGTCTGGGCGCATTGACCGGGGTGGAGCCGGGCGTGATCATCAACGACAGCCACGGTCGCGCCTGGCGCATCGGCACGACCGGGGTCGCCATCGGCTGTGCTGGGCTGCCGCCGGTCTGGAATCAGCGCGGGCTGCATGACCTCTTTGGCTATGAGTTGATGAGCAGTGAGGAATGCATTGCCGACGAGTTGGCGGGTGCGGCCAGCCTGTTGATGGGGCAGAGTGACGAGGGCCGTCCCATCGTCGTGATTCGCGGCTACACGCCGCCGCCGCTCCCCCCCGCGCCTGCCACTACCATCCAACGCCCGGCAGAGATGGACGCGTTTCGCTAAAGATGGGGCCGAGGGCGCTCGCCCAACGGAGGAAACCCCATGCCAGGCGCATCGTGATGTCGAAACCCACAAAAAGGCAACGTCGCCATCGCTGTGGATCACTGTGGCGCATCATAGCGGATGCGTAACATGAAAGATTAGGCTAACGCCACTGTCTGCTATTTCAGAAGACACACCTTCCTTGGATAGAATAGAGCCCTTGCTAACGGGATGCGTGTTCACTCCGCAGCCGCGCTGCCCACGGTCGCGATGGACAGGCAAGCGAGTTGGATCGAGGAGGGGCAGATGGATAGCCTGGTACGCACGATCAATCTCAGCAAAGTCTACAAACGCGGCGACGGCAGCGAGACGCACGCGGTCAAAGACATCAACCTGGAAATCCATACAGGGGAAATCTTCAGCCTGCTCGGCCCGAACGGCGCAGGCAAAACCACCACCATCGCCATGATCAGCGGTTTGATCCCGCCCACGACGGGCGACGCGCTGATCGGCGGGTATTCGATTACACAACAACCGTTGGCCGCCAAACGGCTGATCGGCTACATCCCCCAGGAGATCGCGCTCTACCCTGAACTGAGCGCCCGCCAAAACCTGCGTTTTTTCGGCCAGATGTATGACATGGCAGGCAAAGAGCTAGACCGCCGCGTCGACGAAGTGCTGGAGTTGATCGGGCTGACCGAACGCCAGAAGGATAAGATCGAGACCTTTTCCGGCGGCATGAAACGCCGCGTCAACATCGGCGTGGGCATCCTGCACAAGCCGCCACTGCTCTATATGGACGAACCCACCGTAGGCATTGACCCCCAAAGCCGCAGGCGCATCCTGGATACGGTCAGGCTGCTGCGCGATGAACATGGATCGACCATCCTCTACACGACGCACCTGATGGAAGAAGCCCAGGAACTGAGCGACCGTGTCGGCATTATGGATCACGGCGAGATCATCGCGCTGGGCACGCAGGCCGAACTGACGC
>CAZYQJ010000638.1:0-3587 GCA_964649925.1 uncultured Litorilinea sp. | reverse complement strand
GCAGGCGGTGACGGACTTCTTGCCCGCGCGCGAGGATGCGTCCGCACCAGCGCTGCCAGGGCTGGCGATCTATGCGCCTCCGCTGCCGGGCCGCGATTACGTGATCGGCGCAGACCCTGCCGAGGGGGTGCCTCATCGCGATGCCAGCGCGGCCTGTGTGGTCGATGCGGCGACGTGGGAAGAGGTGGCGACGCTGGCCGGGCCGCTGGAGCCGGGCGTCTTTGCCGGTGCGCTGGTGCAACTGGCACGCTATTACAACCACGCCGACCTGATGATCGAGCGCAACAACCACGGCCACGCCGTGATCCACAGCCTGCACGCCGCTGGCGAGGTGCGCGTGCTGGAGGGGTATGACAGCAGGCCCGGCTGGTTGAGCAACATCAAGGGCAAACCGCTGCTCTATGACGCCGTGGCCGAAGCCGTGCGTACCGGGGCCTGCCGCGTGCGATCCAGCGAGACGGTGGCGCAGTTGGCGAGCATTGAAGCCAGTACGCTGGCCGCGCCTGTGGGGCTGCATGATGACCGGGCCGATGCCTTTGCCCTGGCGATTGCTGCGCTGGCCTATGGCCGGGGCCGCGGCGCAGTCTCGACCGTGGCTGTCGCGCCCGACCCGCTGCTGGAGATGGACCGGTCAACGGGATGGTAACAATCGATCACCGGCCCATAACCTGGTTAAGACAGAGTTGTCAGGCTTGCAGCCTGACCTACGGTCTAGACAGGTTGTAGGTCGGGCATGCTGCCCGACATCGGTAGCTGTTACAAAGTCTTTAAGAAAGGAACGGATCATGGGTTGGAAAACCCAGGCAGCGCGCTGGCTCGGACGCGCCGCGGTACGCGCAGTTCCCGTCGGCCAGGCCGGAGATGGGCTGGCGCTGCAGCGCGGCAGCCCGCACGATAAACCGTGGGCGGAGTGGTATCAGGAATTTGAGGACGCGCGCGAGGCTTGGCGCAAGCACCCCCTGGCGCGGCGGCTGGTCGGGCTGACCACTGCCTATGCCGTGGGGCCGGGGATCACGCTGCACAGTGATGATCCCGTCTTGGCCCGCTTCTTGCAGACCTTTTGGACGCAAAACCGGCTGGCGTTGCGCTTGGAAGAGTGGAGCGATGAACTGGCGCGCAGCGGGGAACTCTTTCTGGTGCTCTTTACCGACCCGCTGACCGGCTATACGTCGGTGCGCGCGGTGGCGGCCTGCCAGATCGAGGAGATCGACTTTGACCCCGAAGACTACGAATGCGAGCGGCGCTATCGCCAACGCCGCGGGCCGGGGGAGGCCGACCTCTGGTGGGTCGGGCTGGGCCACGCCGAGGCAAGCCAGCCCGCCACGCCGCTGATGCTCCACTATGCCGCCAACCGGCCTGTGGGCGCGGTGCGCGGGGAAAGCGACCTGGCCCCGATCCTGCCCTGGCTGCGCCGTTATTCGCGCTGGCTGGAGGATCGCGTGCGGCTCAACGCCGCCATGCGCGCCTTTCTGTGGATCGTACATGCGCCGGGACGGCTGCGCGGCACGTTGGAAGAACGCTACCGCACGCCGCCCGATGCAGGCAGCGTGATCATCGCCGAGCAAGGCGCAGAGGAGTGGCAGGCGGTGACGCCCAACCTGCACGCTGCCGACGCTGAAAAGGATGGCCGCGCCCTGCGCTGGATGATCGCGGCGGGCGGGCCGGGGACGGGGCTGCTGGACTTGGGCGAAGGCGAGGACGCCAACCTGGCGACGGGGCAGGCCATGGCCGAACTGCGCCGCCGCTTTCTACGCAGGCGGCAGGCCTATCTGGCCTGGATGCTGGCGGATCTGGCGCTACACGCCTATGCGCGCTGGGCCGCGGTCACCGGCTACCGGGGCCGCGCCATGACCCACGCCGATGTGACCGTGATCACGCCCGACATCAGCCCGGACGACAACCAGGAGTTGGCGACCGCAGCCGAACGGCTGGCGAGCAGTTTGCAGACGCTGGCCGGCCTGGTGGGGGACAGCCCTGCCTACCGGCGCATGGCGCTGCGCCTCTTTGCCAAGTTTGTGGGCGAACCGTTGAGCGCCCAGGAATTCGAGACCATCTTACAGGAAGGCATGGATCATGGACGGCGAGCAGACATGGGCCCCCATGGGCTTCGCGATACGCAAGGGCAGCGCGGACATGACGCGCGTTGGGATCAGCGACCCGCTGCAGACCCCGGTCTTAACGGCAGCGGGCGAACAGTGGAGCGAGGCGCGGCGGCGCACGTTGCGCCAGCGGCTGGTCGCGGGGACGCTCACATCGCTGGAGTTTCGGGCAGTGGTCTACCGGACGGGGCCGAACACCAACCATGTGCGCTTTCGGCCTGAGGAACTGCCGGGTTTTGCCGCCAGCTTCGCGGGGCTGCCCTTTCTACGCAACCATGACGTGAGCGATATCGGCGCGCGCGATGGCATTGTGCTGGAGAGCCTGTTGGTAGGAGGTGAGTTCCACCAGCGTATCCGGCTGACCACGCGCCGCGGCATGCGCGATTTTCTAGAAGGCGTGATCGACCGCTTTAGCATCGGCTGGCATTACGCGGGGGTGGCATGCTCGATCTGCGGGCAAGATTGGTTTTCGTGTGGGCATTGGCCGGGCCGCCGCTATCCGGTGGAGACACACGAGGCGATCTCCCCTCACCTCCCCCATCGTTCACCCGCTGAACGAGGCGCACTGGAAGGCACGACAGCCGTATGCGAATTGGTCTTTCTCGAACCGACCGGCAAAGAGACGAGCGCGGTCAACGCGCCCGCTGTGCCGGGAACCCATATCATTGAAGAACTCTGTCAACTCAAGGAGGCAAGGGTTACGATGGCTAGCACGATAGCGTCCCCATTATCGTTGCATTCCGCAAGGGCAATGGGGGAAGTGGCGAACGGCAGGACGGAGAAGGCGATCTGGCTGCCCAACGGGCAGGTCCACCCGGTGGGCGCGCCGCCGGATCAGGTAGACGATCTGACGCCGGAGGCGAACATGGCGCAGTTGGCGATCCAGCTACAGCAGTTGCAGGCGCAGTTGGACCAGCAGCGCATCGACGCTTTGATCGATAACGCAGGGCTGTCGCCCGCAGGCCGCGAGACGGTGCGGCTGGCCGCCCAGGGCCGCGACGCCGCCTTTGTGGACCAACTGATCGAGGCGCAGCGGCGCGCCGAAAGCGCATTTCCGGCGCGCCCGGTGGTGCAGGGGCTGCGGCCCATCACCGAAGGGATGATGCAGACGCCAGAAGACCGCATCCAGACCGCGCTGCACTGGCTCTTCGGCGTACATGATGTGCCGATGCCGCCGCCGTCGCTGCGTTCGCTGCGCGATCTCTACCAGGCGATCACCGGCGACCACAACTGGTATGGCGTCTTCAACCCCGAATGGAGCCAACTGGCCTCCGCCAACACCACAACGCTGGCGGGCATGGTGGTCAACAGCCTCAACAAGGTGGTGAAGATGCACTATGACAACCTCATCACCTATCGCTGGTATGAGGCGATTGTGGACGTTGTGCCGCACGACGGCAGCACGCATCAGGTCGATCTGATCATGGTGGACGGACTGGCAAACCTGCCCAGCGTCAGCGAAGGCGCGGCCTATACGGAAGCGGTGGT
>CAZYQJ010000637.1:0-3589 GCA_964649925.1 uncultured Litorilinea sp. | reverse complement strand
ATCGTTCTCGCAGCCCCAGGTAACACCGGCGGCAGTACGCTTTGGCCCGCTGCCTACCCCCAGGTCGTGGCGGTCGCTGCCACCACCGAGAGTGATACGCGTGCAGACTTTAGCAACACCGGCCCCGAGATCGACCTGGCCGCACCCGGCAGAGGCATCCTCAGCACCTACCTTCACGATGTCAGCGCCTATCGCCCCTTGAGCGGAACCAGTATGGCCGTACCGCATGTGGCCGCAGCCGCCGCGCTGGTATGGAGCCTGCGGCCTGATCTATCCTCTAATCAGGTGGTCGATCACCTGAAGGCCACCGCGGTGGACATCAACCAGGCCACCTTACCTGGACCAGATAGCGACATCGGCGCAGGACGGCTTGACCTGGCCGCGGCGATTACCCACGCCTCGGAAAACCTGAGGCTGGTAGACACCAGCCACTCCCCGCACCTGGCCCTGTCCAGTACATCCATTGCAATCCCAATCGCCGTAAGGCCCATCGGCGCAAACAACCTCGCCGTCAGTGGAGCCGTCATCCGCTACAGGCTGTATGACGAGCAGGACAGACCGCTGGGCAGCGAGGCCCGCACCCTTACCGGTGCAAATGGCATCGGCGAACTGACCCTAGACACCCCTGCGCAAGCGGGCCTCTACCATCTACGCGCCAGCGTAGGCGCGGCGGCCCCCCTGGACGTGCCGCTCACCGTCCACACCCGACCTATCAATCTGAAGATCGCCCTGGCGCGAACGGAGTCGCAAGCAGGCGGCCAGCCCGTCGCCTTCACTGTCCAGCTAAGCAACGGAGATGAAGAACTGGAGACTATCCCCCTGCCTGTCCGGCTGGAAACCAGTCTAGGTTCGTTCGATCCGAGTAGCCTCGTGCAGAGCCAGGAGATCACCGTGGCAGGCATCTATGCCGGACAGCTTTACCCTGGCACGCGCGCAGGTACGGCGACCCTCACAGCCAGCATGGGCGACCTGTCTGATCAGGACACACTGACCGTCGTCCCCGGCCCGGCAGCTACCGTACTCGGCCCCAGTGACGGGCTCCCCGTGACGATCATCGCCGCGAACCGGTTGGCGCTTACCTTTTTGATCCAGGATGCCCACGGCAACCCTGTAGCGGATGATACCCTGGTGAACTTTGAGAGCACGGAGGGTACGTTGAACCCTACTTCAGCCCAAACCGTTGGGGGGCAGGTTCACACGGAACTCACCGTCACGGACAATGTCAGCGGTCAGGTCAGCGTGCGCGTCACCGTCCCCGATACTGCGCTAGATGCGCGGGTTGAGGTCTATGCGATTCACCGCTATTTTGCGCCGATCCTTCGAATACCGTAATCCCCAGCCCCGGCGCAGCACGCAAAAAACCGCGCAAGACAGCAGAACCATCCCCTGCATTGCGCGGCTATCGGATCCACTCGATCCAATCCGTTGATTGGAACTGAATCTATACCAGTGAACGCAGCAACTGCTCTAAAATGATGATCGCAAAAAACGCAACCAGGATCGAGATGTCCATCACCCCACCCAGCGGCGGGATGATCCTGCGAATCGGTTCCAGCACTGGCTCGGTAATCCGGTACAGAAACTGCACTGCCGGATGATAGGGATCCAGGTTGGGGATCCAACTCACCAGCGCACGCGCTAACAGAATGTAACTATACAGTTGCAGCGCGATCAGTAATATTCCAATGATCAATCTAGGCTTTCCCTTCTTGGCTAGCAGCAGCCCCTAATTCACGGCTGCGCTCAAACGCAGCCACCACGGCTCGGATCAGCGCGGCACGTATCCCTGCGGCCTCTAGCTCAAACAGACCTGCCGCTGTCGTCCCCGCCGGGCTAGTCACTCGGTTTTTTAGTTCCGCCGGGTGCAGCCCCGTGGAGCGCACCAGGGCCACACTGCCTTCTACCGTTTGTAACACCATTTTCTGGGCATCGTCGCGGCTAAATCCCACCTGAACCCCGGCGTCGATCAACGCTTCCAGCAGCAGAAAGACAAAACCAGGGCCGGAACCACTCAACCCGGTGGCTGCATCCAGGTAGGCTTCATCGTCCACCGCGATCTCCTCGCCCAGCGCGCCCAAGATCAGCCGGGTCTCTTGCCGCTGCGCTTCACTCACCGCAGGCGTCGCCGTCCAGACTGTCATACCCTTCCCCACTTGCGCTGGTGTATTGGGCATGGTCCGCACGATCCGATCATGGCCTAGGCCAGCGGCCAGCGTCACGATAGGCGCACCCGCGATAATACTCAGTACCAGGGCATCACGCCGTATCTTGCCACCCAATCCAGGCAACACCTTTCCCAACACCTGGGGCTTGATGCTCAACACAACCACATCAGCCTGGTCGACGGCTTCCTGATTGTCCCCTGTGGTGCGAACGCCATAGTCGCGCGCTATCGTCTGGCGGCGGGCTTCCACCGGGTCGCTGGCCGTGATCTGCTCAGGCCGGATCAACGCACGCGCCAACATCCCTTTGATCATCGCCTCGCCCATCGCGCCGCTACCGATAAACGCAACCTTGTTACTCTGTAACATGCCTCGCTCCCTGGACATCTCTACGTTCAAGACCCACCATTTGTCGCGCGTAGCTTGGCGACCGCATCATCACGTAGTGAGTACACAGCACCATCTCAACACGCCGCCGATGGCGGGCGCAAGCCCGACCTGAATTGTGCCTCTGGAAAATGACTTCGTTATACGTTGCGCTGTCCGAAGATAGCCGACCCCACGCGCACCAGCGTCGCGCCCTCTTCCACGGCCACCTCAAAATCGTTGGTCATCCCCATGGAAAGATGCGCCCATGAGCTTGCCGGATAGCGCACAGCCAACGTGTCACGTAACTGCCGCAGTTCGCGGAACACAGGACGCGTCGCCTCCGCTTCGGCCTCCAATGGGGCCATTGTCATCAGCCCCTGTACCTCGATGCCAGGGTAGTCCAGCAGCGCGCCTGCCTCGGACAGCAACGCCTCCGGCGCGAAGCCGTGTTTGCTGGCCTCGCCGCTGACATTCACCTCCAACAGCACGCGCATCACCCGGCCTGCCGCCTGCGCCTCGCGGCTCACCCGCGCAGCGATCTTCATCCGATCCACCGAATGAATCAGCGCAAACGGCCCCACCGCCTGGCGCGCCTTGCGGCTTTGGATCGTGCCGATCAAATGCCAGCGGATATCGGTCAGCCCGGCCTGTTCGGCAGCTTCCACCTTGGGCCACAACTCTTCCACACGGTTCTCGCCAAAATCGCGCTGGCCTGCGGCGTATGCAGCCTCAATTGCGGCCATCGGATGTGTCTTGCTCACCGCCACCAGCTGCACATCGTCTGGAGAACGTCCGGCGCGCGCCGCGGCCGCGGCGATGCGCGTCCACACATCCGCCAGATTTGCTGCGATTAGAGAGGGTACCACCGCGGGCTGCTCATGCATGATGTCCCGATTGTACCAGTCTGCCCCGGAGATTGAAAAGATAACCGATGGACGAGGATACATTTCCAGATACAGGCGCGTGGTCGCGGCTGCCCGCAGCCTGCCAGGGAATGCCCCCGTCACCAGCCATCAACAGTCGGATGTCTTTGCGAGAGCGGGAATAAACAGATGCAC
>CAZYQJ010000636.1:0-3596 GCA_964649925.1 uncultured Litorilinea sp. | reverse complement strand
GGTCGAGATCATCTCCGGGTAGAAGTGCTGGCACAGCAGCGCAAAGCGTTTGGTTGCCATAGAGGCCTCAGGCGAGTTGTTTTGCCTCAACCGCCAGCTTCGCCCGCACCTGCCGCTCGATCCAGGCATAGGTGCGCGCCAGCCCATCCTCCAGCGAGATCGCCGGTTCCCAGCCCAGCACGGCACGCAGCCGGGTGTTATCCGAATTGCGTCCGCGTACCCCCTGCGGGCCAGGCACATGTTTCTTGACGATCTCGATCCCAGCCGCCGCCGCTACAATGTCGGCCAGTTGGTTGATCGTCACCAGCCGGTCTTGGCCCAGGTTGAGCGGTTGGCTGTAATCCGAACGCATCAGTCTGTGGATGCCTGTAACGCAGTCGTCGATATAGCAGAACGAGCGCGTCTGCTCCCCATCCCCCCAGATCTCGATTTCGGGGTTGCCGGTCAGTTTGGCGACCGCCACCTTGCGGCACATGGCAGCCGGGGCTTTTTCGCGCCCCCCCTCCCAGGTGCCGTACGGGCCAAAGATGTTGTGGAAGCGCACGATACGCACGGCCATGCCATACTCGTCGCCGTAGTGGGTACACAGCCGCTCGGTGATCAGTTTCTCCCACCCATAGGCATCCTGCGGCTGGGCAGGGTACGCGTCCTCCTCCTTGAGCGGGGTGACGGCGGCATCGGTCTGCTTGTACTCGGGGTAGACACACGCCGATGAGGTGTAGAGATAGCGCCCCACCCCGTTGGCGCGGGCGGCTTCGAGGGTGTGGGTGCTGATGAGCAGGTTGTTGTGCAAGATCTGGGCATGGTGGGACGAGATAAAGCCCATGCCCCCCATGTCGGCAGCCAGCGCATAGACTTCATCCACGCCGCGGGTCGCCCGCAGGCAGTTGTCCCAGCGGCGCAGGTCGAGCAGTTCAAACTCATCGGCAGCAGAGGGAGCGAATTCGGGGCATTTGAGGTCCACCCCGCGCACCCAGTACCCCTGTTGTTTGAGATAGGTGACCAGGTGATGGCCGATAAAGCCACCCGCCCCCGTTACTAAAGCTTTGACTACAGACGCCATTCTAACTCCTCCTTTGCCTGTACCGGTTTCACAAGCATCTGAAACAATGCTTCATAGCGCCGGGCAACCGCAGATGTCCCGCTGTGCGTCTCCACATAGGTACGTCCTCTCCGGCCCAACTCATGGCGCAATGGCTCATCCTCAAACAGCTTCTGCACGACAGCTACAAACGCCTCCGGATCCCCCGGTCTGCACCAAATTCCGGCCTGGGCCTGTTCGATCAGCCGCCAGTTATCGCCGTCTTGGTCAACCGCTGCGAGGATGGGGCGCGCCATCGCCATGATTTCATACGTCTTGCTCTGAATTGTCGTCTTGGATTTCTCCGGTTCTAGGATCACCAGGCTGACATCGGCGCTGGCAATCACCTCTGGCATACGTTCACGGGGTTGGTAAGGTAGAAACGTCACGTTTTCCAATGCATAGGTTTCGGCCAGCGCCGCCAGGTCTGCACGCTTTACACCGTCGCCCACAAAGACAAAGCGAATCTTGCGGTTGTCTTGGAGAAGCCGGGCCGCCTCAATGACCACCTCTAGCCCCTGCGAATGGCCCATATTGCCTGCATACATGACCACGAACGAGTCACATAAGCCGTGTTCCTGGCTAAAGCAGTTCTCCCTGGGCAGCGGTGCAAATTGCTCTGTCTCAACCCAATTGGGGATCACCGATACCTTATCGCCAGGTACGCCCTTCTCCATCAAATTCTGCTTAAACCCTTCCGAAATGACGCTCACATGAGCGGCTTTGCGGTAGATCCACCGCTCCAGCCGTTCCAACGCCCGGATCATGCGCGGGCTTTTGACGATGCCATGCTTGATCGCGATCTCCGGGTAAATGTCCTGCACATTAAAGACAAACGGAATCCCTTTCAGCCGACTCAACACATAGCCGGTGATCCCCAAGAAAAGCGGCGGCGAATAGATGTAGATCACATCCTGCTTGCCTGCCATCAGCCCGCTCACAATGGCGCTGGCCGCAAAGGTCAGGTTGTTGGCGATACGCAGCCATTTGTTGGCGCGCGGGCCAACCAACAGCCAGCTACGAATCACCTGAATATCCCCTATCCGCTCACGCATCCACAACTTCCCCCGGTAGCCGTCGGAGATCACGCCGCTGGGGTAGTGGGGGAAGTCGGTCAACACGGTGACCTCTTGGCCCAGGTCGTTCAGCCCAGCGGCCAACCCGCTCGCCAGACGGGAATTGGCACCTACCTCCGGGGGGTAATAGATTGTGAGTATTAGAATACGCATAGAGTGGGTCTCATACCTGCAGCGACTTCGCCATTTCCGCTTCGACCATCTGTACGATCATCTGATCCAGCCCAATCGAAATCTCCCACGCCGGATAGTGTGACATGAACTTGCTCAGGTCGGAGATGTAACAGATGTGGTCGCCAATCCGGTTGGTCTCGGAGTAGCGATAGTCCAGCTTGTGCCCCACTAGTTCTTCGATCAGGGCGATGGCCTCCAGCACCGAAACGCTGTTCTGGCGACCGCCGCCGAGGTTATAGACTTCGCCGGGTCTTGGGTTGTGATAAAAGGCGTTGAAGGCGCGCAGCACATCCTGGCTGTGAATCTGATCGCGTACCTGTTTTCCCTTGTACCCGTAGATCGTATAGGGTTTGCGCGCCACCCCGACATGCACGAGATAGGAGAGAAATCCGTGTAATTCCACCCCCGAATGCGAAGGCCCGGTCAGGCAGCCGCCGCGGAAACAGACGGTTGGCATCCCAAAATAGCGCCCATACTCCTGCACCAGCACATCCGCTGCCAGTTTGGATGCGCCAAAGAGTGAATGGGTGGACTGGTCGATCCGGCAGTTTTCGTCGATCCCGTGATAGTCTTTCGGGTCGGCATAGTCCCAGCGCGTTTCAAGTTCGACCAGCGGAATCTCGTTGGGTGCATCGCCATAGACCTTGTTGGTACTCATAAAGATAAAGACCGCTTCGGGGCAGTGCTGCCGGGCCGCTTCCAGCAGGTTCAGGGTAGCAACGGCGTTGACCTCAAAGTCAAGCCGGGGGAACTCCTTGGCCTTGTCGTGCGAAGGCTGCGCCGCGCAGTGGATGATCAGGTCAAAGCGATGTTCCTGGAAGAGCGCTTCCACAGCGGCTTGATCGCGGATATCCAGGCTGCAGTGGGTGAAGTTGTTTGTCGTGTTTTGCAGCCGCCGCAAATTCCAGGTTGTGTCTCCCTGTGGGCCAAAGAAGTAGCTGCGCATGTTGTTGTCTACGCCGATCACGGTCGCCCCTTGAGCGTCATAGTAGGTCACCGCTTCTGAACCAATCAGACCACTTGAGCCTGTGACTAGTACTTTCATAAGTCTCCTCCAACCAAACCGAAATGTCCTCTCAACACGGCTTCGTCTTGTCTACATGTGGCACTCGCATTACCGACGGTTACACCTTGACACACAGACAGAACTGCACCGGGGCCAACCGGCGCAGCGGCCCCTCGCGGGAGACCGCATCGGTTAAGGCGAGGGCATTCTGCACCACGCCCAATGATTCAACCCGCAACCCACGCGGAGCATGTACATG
>CAZYQJ010000635.1:0-3597 GCA_964649925.1 uncultured Litorilinea sp. | reverse complement strand
GATGCCGTCTTCGGGTCGCGGCCCTGGCTGCCAGGACAGCATGGCCGGGTCAAATGGGATGCCCACCTGGTCGCATAGTTGGGAAAGGACGCCGGGCGGGTCGAGCAGGAGTTCGCGCGCGTCCAGAACGGGCGGCGATTGGCCGAGCGTCTTCAACTCTGCCAGCAGCGCAGACTGCATCGCCAGGCCGGTGTCGCGCAGCGTGGGGTATGGCAGGGTTTCAGCGAGTGAAGGCAGCATCTCGGCAGGATCGCGCACCAGCAGCACGTTGATGGTTTGGGCCAGGAAGCTGTGATCCAGGTCGACGAGGTGGTGCGCCATCTGTTTCATAAAGAGGACGGGCCGGTCACACGGGCCAAGGATGGTCGTGCGGATGACTTCTTCGGCGTCGGTACACATGTACGCCATCACCTCATCGGCCCCTGGATGGTCCGCGCCGCTGACGCGCAGGTAATGACCGTAGAGCGGTTCGTCCACCACGCGTGTGTCGGCGCGCTGGGCAAAGGAGTACATGAGAGCGGTTGAGACATTGCGCGGTCCCGACCAGACGTTGATGCGTCGAATGGTGTCCATAGGCAGTCGTTGGGTGGATGGTTGGGAACTGCGGGATATTGTACCCGATCATGGCCGAGATCGGCTATCTCTCCAATCGTCGAATTTCCCGACGTGATGAATTGAGAACACCTACACCCAAAAACTAGAAAGTCGCTTGATGCAGAATCTGCCCATCGAAGTTCGCGAACTCTATGCCGCGCGACAGCGTATCTACCCCTTGATCCGGCGGACGGATTTGGTGTACAGCCCCACCCTGTCGGCGCGATCCGGAGCGCAGGTCTATTTAAAGCTGGAGACGCAGCAGGTAACGGGCGCGTTCAAGGTGCGGGGTGCAGCGAACCGGCTGCTGCAGATGACGCCCGCCGAGCGTGAACGTGGCGTGATTACGGTTTCCACTGGCAACCATGGGCGCGCCGTGGCGCATGTAGCACAAGCATTGGGGATGCGCGCCGTAGTCTGTGTGCCTAAATTGGTGCTGGCGCACAAGGTACAGGCGATGCGCGATCTGGGGGCGGAGGTACGCGTGACGGGCGCGAGCCAGGATGAAGCCGAGGCCGCGGCGTTGGAGATGGCCGCGGCTGAAGGGTTGACATTGGTTTCCCCCTTTGACGATCCCGCGATCATCGCAGGCCAGGGGACGATTGGGCTGGAGATCTTGGAAGACCTGCCTATGGTGGATGCGGTCTTGGTTCCGCTGTCGGGCGGCGGCCTCTTGGGCGGGATCGCGCTGGCGTTAAAGAGCGCAAGCCGCGCCATCCGCACGATCGGCGTGTCGATGGCGCGCGGGCCGGTGATGGTGGCAAGCCTGGCGGAAGGGCATCCGGTACAGTTACCCGAAGAAGCGAGCCTGGCCGACAGCTTGACGGGCGGGATCGGGCTGGAGAATCGTTATACCTTTGCGTTGATCCGGCAGTTGGTGGACGAGACAGCGTTGTTGAGCGAGGAGGAGATTGCGGCGGCGATGGTCTATGCGCTCAAAGAAGAACACCTTGTCGTGGAAGGGGGCGGCAGCGTGGCGCTCGGTGCGATCCTCCACGACAAGGTGGACGTAGCGGGCAAGACGGTGGTCGCCGTGGTGAGCGGCGGCAACGTCGATATGGCGCTGCTTGCGCAGTTGTTGGCAGAGGCGACGGGTTAGCCGCCCAGTTCTCCGATCTGTTCTTCCGCCAGCGACCCTAGATTATCGGTTCCCGATAGCTCCACTGTCTTTTGGAAATCGGCAATCGCCTTGTCCGTTTCGCCGCGGTTGCGGTAGACGAGACCGCGGCTGTAGTAGGCGACAGCAAAGTTGGGGCTCATGGCAATGGCCTGGTTATGGTCGGCCAGGGCCGCGTCGGAGTTGCCCAGGTTGTTGTAAGCGTTGCCGCGGTTGACATAGGCGATGGTGAGCGTGTCGTCGAGGGTGATCGCCTGCGTGAAGTCTGCAACCGCCGCTTCATAGTCGCCTTTCAGCGCATAGACGTTGCCGCGCATGAAGTAGGCGACGGCCAGGTCGGGGTCCAATTCAATCGCCTTGCTGTGGTCGGCCAGGGCGAGATCGTGGTCGCCCTTTGCTGCGTAGGCGTTGCCGCGGTTGAGGTAGGCGGGAACGAGGTTGGGGTCTAGCTCCAGGGCTTTGGTATAGTCGGCCAAGGCTTTGTCGGTTTCGCCTTTGCGGTCATAGGCGTTGGCGCGGCCAAAATAGCCTGTGGTCAGCGTCGCGTCCAGTTCGACAGCCTTGGAGTAATCCGCCAGGGCGGCGTCGAGATCGCCGCGTTCGCTGTAGATGTTGGCCCGGCTGAGATAGGCGTTGGTCATGGTGGGCGTCAATTCGATGGCCTTGGTGTAGTCGGCAAGAGCGTTGTCTGTATCACCCAGACTTTCATGCACGCGCGCTCGCCCTGCGTAGGCTGCGCCCAACTGCGGGTCAAGTTCAACTGCCTTGGTGTAGTCGGCCAGGGCACGTTGGTAGTCTCCCCAAGTGCGATAGGCGTCACCGCGGCTGTTATAGACTGCGGCGTTTTCGGGTTCCAGTTCGAGGATGGCCGTATAATCCTCAATTGCCAGCGCGTACTGCCCCATCTCCTCATGGAGGTGAGCGCGGCTACTGTAGACGGCGACGAACTTGGGGTCGATGGTAATGGCCTGGGTATAGTCCTGCAAGGCTAGGTCGTTCTTGCCCAGACTCTGCTGAACATTGCCGCGGTTGTAGTAGGCGGCTGCGCTCTCCGGTTCTAGATCAATCGCCTTGGTATAGTCTTCTAGAGCGGCAGCGAGATCGCCTTGGTCGCTGTGAACGCGGGCGCGGTAGGCATAGGCAGAGGCGAAGGTCGGGTCCAGTTCCAGCGCACGGTTGAAGTCGGCAAGGGCATTGGCGGCATCGCCCTGAGTCGCACGCACCACGCCGCGGCCAAATAGGTACGCAGTGTTTTCGGCGTCAAGTTCGAGCGCCTTGGTGTAATCAGCGGCGGCTTCGGCCAGTTTGCCGGTCGCTTCATAGACGCGTGCGCGGCCACCGTAGGCCTGGGCCAGCGTGCCGTTCAGGTTGATCGCCTGGTTGAAATCGGCCAGGGCGTTGTCGGTCTGATCCAACGCCAGGTGGACACCGGCGCGGCCAATCAACAGGTTGGCATCATCCGGGGTGAGGGCAAGTGCGGCGGTATAGTCGGCCAGGGCTAGCTTATACTTGGCTTGCGCTTCATAGATGCGGGCGCGGCTGCCCAGGCTGGGTGCATGGTCGGGATTGAGGGAGAGCGCCTGGTCAAAGTCGGCCAGCGCCCTGCCCAGGCGATCGGTCAGCCGGTAGACATTGCCGCGCGCATAGTAGGCGTCCACGTTGTCCGGGTCGAGGTCGAGCGCGGCGGTGTAATCGGCCAGGGCGTTGTCGTACTCCTCTGCCTGTTCGTAGAGCTTGCCGCGGCTTGTGTAGGCGGTGACCTGGTCGGGGTCCAGTTTAATGATTTGCGCGTAATCGGCAACGGCCTGGTCGCGCTTGCCCTGTTCCACATAGACGGCGGCGCGGCTGAGGAGGGCGTTGACGTTTTCCGGCATCAGCTTGAGCGC
>CAZYQJ010000634.1:0-3609 GCA_964649925.1 uncultured Litorilinea sp. | reverse complement strand
GGTTCGAGCGCAGCATCGATGCCCACATCAAAAACCTGCGCCGCAAGATCGAGGACGACCCGTCCGACCCGCGCCATGTGCTGACGGTCTATGGCATCGGTTATCAGTTTGCCGACAAGGTGACCCCATGAGCCCTCGCTGCTGGACGCGTTCTGACAATCCAAACGAGCGGTCCTGGCATCGTCCAGGTGGACAGCACGGGCCGTTCTGGCATCGCCCGGAATGGCAGCATGGCGAAGGCCCACCCTGGATGCAGCCCGGCTGGCAGGTCAAACGCCGCCGCTTTTTCTTGGGATTTGTGGGCTTTGTGGCAACGTTGGTGCTGCTGGTGTTGGGCAGCATGGCTGGGGTCGCCTTTTTGGTGACGCGGCTGGCAGGCGGCAACGGTTCCAGCGCGTTCTTGGTGTGGCTGGTGGGCTGCGGGTTGGCAGTTGGGCTGCCGCTGCTGGCTCTGGCCCTGGCCGCGCGCGTCTTTCGTTCCTATGCCATTCCGCTGGCCGACCTGATGGGTGCCGCCGAAGCGGTGGCGGCGGGCGATCTGGGGGTGCAGGTGCGCGAGCGTGGGTCGCCCGAATTTCAACGCCTTGTCTCCTCGTTCAACCGCATGACGGCTGAACTGGCGCGCACCGATCAACAGCGGCGCAACCTCACCGCCGACGTCGCCCATGAGTTGCGGACACCGCTGCACATCATCCAGGGCAACCTGGAGGGCATCCTGGATGGGGTGTACACGCCCACGCCTGAACACATCGAGGCGACCCTGCAGGAGACGCGCACCCTGGCCCGGCTGGTGGACGATCTCCGCACCCTGTCGCTGGCTGAGTCGGGCGAACTGCCCTTGATGCGTGAAGCGGTGGATGTGGACGACCTGCTGGCCGACGTGGTCACCAGTTTCAGCGCCCAGGCCGAAGCCGCCGAGATCGACCTGCGCCAAGAAGGCGCCACCGGCTTGACGGTGACGGGCGACCCTGGGCGGCTGGATCAGGTCTTGAGCAACCTGGTCGCCAATGCGCTGCGCCATACCCCGCGCGGGGGCCGCATCACCCTCTGCGCCGAAGCCCGCCAGGACAGCATCCATATCCGTGTGAGCGACAGCGGCGAAGGGATTCCTGCCGAAGACCTGCCCTTTATTTTCGACCGCTTTTGGCGCGGCGACCGCGCCCGCACCCATACCCACGGCACAGGCAGCGGGCTGGGATTGGCCATTGCCAGCCAGTTGGTCAAGACGCATCAGGGCGAACTCACCGTTACCAGCACGGTGGGCGAGGGGACAACCTTCACCCTCATCCTGCCCCCACACCACCCCGACACCGCATCCAACGGCGCAGTGTAGAAGGTAGCCCCAAAGGAGTATCCGATGGCAACCGTTTCTGAATCCCCGGCTGTTCGTCAGCCGGTCTATGTGGTTTCCGGCGGCGTAGGGGCCAGCGGGGAACTGCTGGTGAGCACTGTCCTGGCGCAGTTCCCCGCTGTACCCGTGCGTGTGACCGTCTGGCCGCATGTGCGCGAGCCGGGCCAGATCACGGAGATCGTGGCCCAGGCCGCGCAGGAAAATGCACTGGTGGTCCACACGCTGGTCGACCCGAACCTGGCAGACCAGTTGAATCAGGCCGTCGAAGCGGCGCACCTGGTCGGGATAGATTTGGTCAGCGCGCTGATGGAACGGCTGCGCGCCTCTTTTCAGGTCGAGCCGTTGATCCAGCCGGGACGCTATCGCAGCCTGTTCAGCAGCTATTTCAAGCGTGTTGAGGCCATTGAATTTGCCGTCAACCACGACGACGGCAAGCGCGTCGAGGAGTTGCCCCAGGCCGAGATCGTCCTGATCGGCGTTTCACGCGTGGGCAAGACGCCGTTGAGCGTCTATCTCTCGATGCAAGGCTGGAAGGTGGCCAACATCCCGTTTGTGGTCGGGCTGCCGCTGCCCGCCGAGTTAGCCCAGGTCCGGCGCGAACGCATCGTCGGATTGACCATCCAGCCCCAACAACTCCTGATCCACCGCCGCCACCGCCAGCAATACATGGGCATCCCCGAAGGCGCGTATACTGATCTCCAGGCCATTGTAGAGGAGATCCGCGCCGCCAACCACCTCTTTTATGGTGAAGGCTATGCCGTGGTAGACATCACCGACAAGCCGATTGAGACCAGCAGTGAAGAGGTCATCACCGCAGTCACCCGGCGCTTGGGTCAGGCGAGCGAAGTACCGTTGTAAGCCTGGCTCAGAAATGTGTGGATTGTGGTCGACGCCGTTTCTTGTACAGCCAGTAATGTGTTACGATAAACTTTTGTGATTCAAATCGCTGCACGGCAGCGACACGATTCGCACACGGGATACCAATCCATTACGGGCTGAGGGTGCGACTTGGCTCACCGGAGTCAAGGAGTGCTCCTCAATGAATTTTGACCATCTTTCTCTAGATCCGCGCATTCTTGCGGGGATCCACGCCGCGGGGTTTACTGCCCCGACCCCCATTCAGCAACAAGCGATCCCGGTCGTGCTGCAGAACCGGGATGTATTGGGCCTGGCCCAGACTGGCACGGGCAAAACCGCAGCCTTTATGCTGCCCATTCTCAACCGGCTACTCACGGGCAGGCAAGGACAGGTGCGCGCCCTGATCATCGCGCCGACGCGTGAACTGGCTGAACAGATCTACCAGACCGCGCTGACGCTGGGCAAAAAGACGCGCACCCGCAGTATCGCCATCTACGGCGGTGTGAGCAAGGAACGCCAAGTGGCGGCTTTGCGCCGCGGCGCGGAGATCGTCGTCGCCTGTCCAGGTCGCTTGCTCGACCACATGGGCGACGGCAACATCGATCTCTCCCACGTCGAAGTCTTGGTGTTGGACGAGGCTGACCGCATGATGGATATGGGCTTTTTGCCCGACATCCGCCGCATCCTCAAGCAAGTCCCGGCCAAACGCCAGACGCTCTTCTTCTCTGCCACCATGCCGGACGAAATCCGCACGCTGGCGAATGAGATCCTGCTCAACCCGGTCACGGTGCAAGTGGGTGTCATTGCGCCGGTCGAAACGGTCTCCCATACGCTCTATCCGATTCGGGAGGATCTCAAGACACGGCTGCTCTTTGCGCTGTTGCCACAGCTTGAGAGCAAGCGTGTCCTGGTCTTTACGCGCACCAAACGCCGGGCGCGCAATCTGGCGCGTGACCTGGAATCGCAGGGCTACAACGCGGCTGCGTTACAGGGCAACATGGCCCAGAACCGCCGTCTCGAAGCGATCAACGGCTTCCGCAACGGAACCTATGAAATCTTGGTCGCCACCGACATCGCGGCGCGCGGCATCGATGTGTCTGAGATCAGCCATGTAATCAACTTCGACATGCCCGACACGGTGGATGCCTACACGCATCGCATTGGCCGTACCGGGCGCGCCGAGCACACGGGCGAAGCCTTTACCTTCACCCTGCCTACCGACGAGCCGATGGTGCGTGACATCGAGCGCACGCTCAACACGCGTATTGCTCGCCAACAGCTGCCCAACTTTGACTATGGTGGTTTCAAGCCGGAGCGACCGGCATCTCCGGCGCAGTTGCAGCGCAGCGGCGGGCGGGCGCGCAGCCCACAGGTGCAGATTCAGCACCCTCGCGATCAGG